>CAZNZH010000548.1:3513-4403 GCA_964577445.1 uncultured Myxococcales bacterium | reverse complement strand
CCGCCACCGCCGCCGCCCTCACCGCCGCCACCGGCCGCCGCCGCGCCGCCCACGCCGGCCACCACGCCACCGCCGCCCGCGTCCTCCCCCTCCTCGCCGTCCCCACCACCGCCGGCACCGGCAGCGAGTGCCAATCCGCCGCCCTCATCGGCGACGCCACCACCCACAAAAAGCTCGCCTGCCTCGACCCCCAGCTCCTCCCCCGCCTCGCCCTCCTCGACCCCGAGCTCACCCTCACGCTCCCCGCCCGCGCCACCGCCGCCTCCGGCCTCGACACCCTGACCCACGCCACCGAGGCCGCCGTCACCACCGCCCGCACCCCGGCATCCTCGGTCTACGCCCGCGAAGCCTTCCGCCTCGCCATCGCCGCGCTCCCGGCCGCCCTCGAGCGCCCCGCAGACCTCGCCGCCCGCTCCGCCATGCTCTGGGCCTCGGCGCTCGCCGGAATGGCCATCGAGGCCAGCATGTTGGGCGCTGCCCACGCCTGCGGAAATCCCCTGACCCGGGCTCGCGATGTGACCCACGGCTTCGCCGTCTCCGCCATGCTCCCCGAGGTCGTCCGCCATAACGCCGCCGACCCCGAATCCGCCGCGATCTACGCCGCGCTCGCCCGCATCGCCGGCCTCGCCTCCCCCACCGCCGCCGCCCTGGCCGACCACCTCGACGCCCTCATCACCCGCGCCGGAGCCGCCGCCGCCCTGGCCGCCGCCCACCCCAGATCGTCCGATATCCCCTCACTGGCCGCCGACGCCGCCACCCAGTGGACCGCCACCTTCAACCCCCGCCCGGTCGACGCCGCCGCCTTCGCCGCCATCTACCGCGCCACCTTCGCCCGCCGCGCTCCGGCCGCCCTCCGATGACCCGTCACCTTATAATCGGCGTCGCCGTCA
>CAZNZH010000548.1:0-3503 GCA_964577445.1 uncultured Myxococcales bacterium | reverse complement strand
CGCCGCGCCAACGCCCGCCCGCGCCGCCGAGGCCACCCCGACGCGCCCCCCCCCGCCCCCCGCCGACGCCCCGCCGCCACCGCCGGACACCTGGCCCCACTACCGCGGCGGCCCGACCCAGCTCGGCCGCGCCGCCGGCACCCTCCCCCCGGACCTGGCCCTGCGCTGGACCGCCACCACCCAAGACGAGATCCGCTCGTCCGCCGTCATCGCCGACGGCCGCGTCTACGTCGGCTCCATGGACCGCCGCGTCTACGCCTTCGACCTCCAGACCGGCGCCCCCATCTGGTCGTTTGAGGCCGCCGACGCCGTGGAAGCCTCGCCGACCCTCATGGACGGCACCCTGGTCGTGGGCAGCGCCGACGGCCTCCTCCACGCCCTGGACCCCAAGACCGGCGCCGAGCGCTGGGCCTACAAGACCGACGCCAGCATCTTGGGCGCCGCCCAATCCGCGCGCCTGCCCGACGGCCGCCGCCTCGCCCTGGTCGGCAGCTACGACAACCGCCTGCACGCCGTCGACCTCGCCACCGGCAAGGCCGTCTGGACCTACAGCACCGGGAACTACCTCCACGGCAGCCCAGCGGTCCAAGGCGACCAGGTCATCGTCGGCGGCTGCGACTCCAAGGTCCACGTCATCCGCCTCGGCGACGGCGCGCCGGTCCGCCAGATCGAGTCGGCCTCGCAAATAGGCGGCTCAGTCGCGGTCTCGGGCGACCTCGCCTGGGTCGGCAACTACGGCAACCAGATGCTCTGCGTCGACACCGCCGACGCCTTCACCGACTGGACCTACAAGGACCGGAACTTCCCCTACTTCTCGTCGGCCGCCGTCGACGCCACCCGCGTCATCTTCGGGGGTCGCGACAAGCGGGTCCACGCCGCCTCCCGCGAGACCGGCGCGCCGCTGTGGACCTTCGCCACCCGCGGCAAGGTCGACGGGTCCCCGGTCATCGTCGGCGCCGAGGTCGTGGTCGGCTCGGCCGACGGCCGCCTCTACGTCCTCAGCGCCGCCTCCGGCAAAGCTCGCTGGACCTATGACATCGGCTCTGCCATTTTGGCCACACCCGCCGTCGCAGCCGGCATGGTCGTCATCGGCGCGGGCGATGCTAAGGTCTACGCCTTCGGTTCGCCGCCCGCGAGCTCGCCCACGCCCGCCGCCTCGCCCGCCTCCAAGCCCGCCTCCAAGTAGGACGCCCGTGACCGTCGCCACGCCCGCAGAGTCGCCAGACATCCCCTCGCTCCTCGCGCGTTTTGACGGCCAGACCTCCGGCGGCGGCTACTTCGTCTCGAACTACCCGCCCTTCGCCCTGTGGACGCCCGAGGCCGTCCTCCCGGAGCCCGCGGCGCTGTCCCGCCCACCCGAGCCCGGCGTCCCTCTCGGCGTCTACGTCCACATCCCGTTCTGCCGCCAGCGCTGCCGCTTCTGCTACTTCAAGGTCTATACCCAGAAGACCTCCAAGGAGGTCACGGCCTACGTCGCCGCCATCGCCAGGGAGGCCGCCCTCCTCGCCACCCGACCAGCCCTTCACGCCCGCGCCTCCCGCTTCCTTTACATAGGCGGCGGCACCCCCAGCTACCTGTCGGTGCGCCAGATCCACCGCCTGCGCACGGCGCTGGCCCCCCTGGTCGACTTCGCGGGCCTGTCCGAGTTCACCTTCGAGTGCGAGCCCGGCACCCTGTCGCGCCCCAAACTCGACGCCCTCCGCGCCCTGGGCGTGACGCGCCTCAGCCTGGGCGTCGAGAGCCTCGACGACCGCATCCTGGCGCTCAACGGCCGCGCCCACGCCACCAAACACGTCGACACCGCCTACGCCGCCGCGCGCGCCGCGGGCCTGCCGCAGATCAACATCGACCTCATCAGCGGCATGGTGGGCGAGACCGACGCGAGCTGGCACGGCACCGTCGCCCGCGTCATCGCGCTGGCGCCGGACTCCGTGACCATCTACCAGATGGAGGTGCCCTTCAACACGACGCTCTTTCGCGAGTCGCGCGCCGCCGCCGCGCCCGCGATTCCCGTCACCGACTGGCCCACGAAGCGCCGCTGGTCCGTCGAGGCCTTCGACGCCCTCAAGCGCGCCGGCTACACGCTGACCTCGGGCTACACTGCCGTGCGCGACCCGGCCCGCGCCACCTTCATCTACCGCGACTCGCTCTGGAGCGGTGCTGACATGGTGGGCTTGGGCGTCTCGGCTTTCTCCCACATCGCCGGCACCCACTACCAAAACGACAAGCACCTCGAGGTCCACGCCGCCCGCCTCGACGCCGGCGAGCTGCCCATCCAGCGCGGCTTCGTGATGACCGAGGCCGAGCGCCTCGTCCGCGCCGTGGTCTTGTCGCTGAAGAAGGGCCACCTGGACGCGCGCGCCTTTCGCGAGCGCTTCGGCGTCGACATCCTCGCCCACTTCCGCGCACCGATGGACGCCCTCATCTCCTTAGGTCTCGCCTCACAAACAGGCGACTCTTTTCAGCTCACCCGCGACGCGCTGCTCCAGGTCGATCGCATCTTGCCGGCCTTCTTCCTCCCCGAGCATCGCCCGCCACAGACCCCCACAACGCCGAGCACCACCCATGCCTGAGATCGACACCTTCGACGCCCTCGTCATCGGCGGCGGCCCCGCCGGCACCACCGCGGCCACCCACCTGGCGCAGCGCGGCCGCCGCGTCGCCCTGCTCGAGCGCGAGACCGAGCCCAGCTACCAGATCGGCGAGTCGCTGCTGCCCTACTGCTACCCGACCCTCGAGCGCATCGGCGCGCTCGAGCTGGTCCAGAACGCCGGTTTCACGCGCAAAGAGAGCGTTCAGTTCGTCTCCGCCGAGGGGAAGCTCGCGCGCCCCTTCTACTTCTCCGACCACATCGACCACCCGCTGGCGATCACGTGGCAGGTCGACCGCCGGCGCCTCGACGGCCTGCTCCTCGACCACGCCAAGAACACAGGCGTCACCGTGCTGACCGGGACGACCGCCCGGCGCGTTGTCCGCGATGAGAGCGGTGCCATCTCGGGCGTGGACTCCATCGACGAGCAAGGAAACGCCCGCCGATTCCACGCGCCCTTCACCATCGACGCGAGCGGCCGCGACGGTTTCCTCATGCGCGAGCTGGGCTGGCGCGTGCCCGAGCCGGCGCTGGACCGCATCGCCATCTGGACCTACTTCGAGGGCGCGGTGCGCGATCCCGGCCGCGACGGGGGCGCCACGACCGTCGCGTCCCTGCCGGGCGGGGGCTGGTTCTGGCTCATCCCGCTCGAGGGCGACCGCCTCTCCATCGGCGTCGTCGCGAAGGCGTCGGAGCTGCTGGACGGCACCCTGGACACCGAGGCCGTGTACTTTCGGCAGCTCGCCGCCAACCCCTGGGTCGCCGCCCGCGTCGCCAACGCCACCCAGGTCGACGAGATCCACCTCACGCGCAACTACTCGTACCGCGCCCGGTACTCGGCCACCGCGGGCGCGGTCCTGGCCGGCGACGCCTTCCTCTTCCTCGACCCGGTCTACTCCTCGGGCGTCTTGAC
>CAZNZH010000547.1:0-4404 GCA_964577445.1 uncultured Myxococcales bacterium | reverse complement strand
AGGACGACCGCACCACCCAGGGCGCCCCGTCTCACCCACCGCATCCCACGCCCCATCCCGACCTCCGCTCCACGCCGCTGCGCAGCGACGGTATAGTCCACCTCACGGATCGGCCACCAGCCCCGGAATACACTGAGCCGGCGCGTCCAGCGCCATCTCAAAGGCCCACCCCGGAGCCGGCGCGCCGGGCTCACCGCGCGCGCCCCCCACGCCCACCACCCGCCCGCCAGGCAGCGCCGCGACCGCGTTGACAGTCCAGTCGGTGAGCTTCGACCCGGGGTTAATCCCAGTAAATACCCGAGGTTGAATCGCCGAGATGAACTCCGGCTCACCCTTCGGTGGCTTCGAGAAATCCACGCTGAACATCGCGACCTGATCGCTGGCGCTTGTGCTCTTCTTGCTCGCCTCACCGACCACCACCCATCGAGCACCGCCGACCCAGGCCAGACCCCGCGGCGCGGCCATGCGGCTGTCGCCGATCGCCCAGAGATCCAGGGGCTCGCAGGACGCGCCGAAGCGATAGACGATGGGCCAGACAACACCGCTCGCGTCGTTGTACCCGAGCAAGAGGACCTCACCCTTCGCGCCCGCTGACAGGGCGACCATCGAGTAAATGCCGAGGTTCCGCGCGCAGGTGATCGCGCCGGCCTTGTCGAACCGCGCGAACCACACATGCCCCGTTCCGTCGCCGAAGCGCCCGAAGCCGGCGAACTGCCCGAGGTTCGTGGCGACCAGCGCCGTCACGCTGTGCACAGGTCGGTCCAGCACCGTAAGCGGAATAGCCGCGGGAGGGGCCAAGCTCGCGTCAAACCGCGTGGAGATGAGCGACCCGTCAAGCGTCAATGGCGGCGGCGATCCTGGAATGAAAACCGCGAAGTCCACTCGCGCGGCGAGAACGTCGCCGCCTGCAGCGACGGCGAGAGCCGACAAGTACCCATCCGTAGAATCAGCACCATCCGACCACGAATCCACCAACTCGCCCGCGGTCGACACCACATAGAGCGCCGGCAGGGGGAACTGCGAAGCCGAAGCTGGGGAACCACCCACGACCGCGAGTCCGCCAGACAGGAGAGACACCTTTGAGAAGGGCGGATAACCGGGGAAGGGGAACGTGTGGACAATCAGCGCTGGCGTCTCCGGCTCGCTACTCGCGAGAAGCCCCGAGCCGGTACCGGCCTGTCCAACTGCAACGTACCTCCCACTGGCATCCAGATCGGCGGCCACATCATACAGTTCGCCCGACGCCGCCGGCGATTCCATGACGAAGCGATCGCGATAAACTGGGCGACCTGGAAGGCAAGCGCCGTTCGCGCAGGAATCGCCGACGGTGCATGGGTCCCCATCATCGCAGGCGCCGCCGTCGGGCATGCTCATCGGCGTACAGGCTGCCGCGCCTTTGCACGACCACGCCTCACACGGACCCAACGCCGGCACCACATCCGGCTCCGTGGCGTCCGGCGCCGCGTCGGGGGCCAAGTCTACGGAGTCAACGTCGCCGTCCGGCTCAGAGATCTCAGCCTGATCGACCTCCGAGTCAGCAGGCAGTTCGAACTCGGTGTCCTCTGGCTCCCGCTCGTCGGGCGCTATGTCGATATCCGCGGTCCCAGACGGCCCGTCTACGTGCGAACTATCGAGAGGAAGCTCAGTCGAGGCACCGTCCGGGAGGGGCTCCGCGTCTGCCGCACCGTCGTCCGACGAGTCCGCGGCGCTGTCCGGCTCGGTCGCGATATCGGGATGGAGTATCGGGGGAAACGGAGGCGGGTCAACGCATCCCCATCCCAACAACCCGCAGGCCGCGATAACCAGCCGAAACCGAGCAGAACCCTCCATCCAGGCCTCCCAGCGCTCCAGCATACCGCCCGCACCCCGCCCTTCGCAAGCAGGAGGGGCGGCGCGGCGCCGGGGCAGTCTAGAAGCGTCGGGGAATGAACCGCTGTGCCGAGAACGGGAAGAAGCCCGAACCGTTGGCGTCGCCCGGGACGACGTCAGGCGTCACCGGGATGTCGGAGACCGAGCTCAAGTCTCCTTCCGTGTCCGGCAGGGGGCCGGTGTCATCTCCGGTGTCCGTAGCGTCGGCGTCGGCGTCGGAGGCGCCGTCGACGTTGGCCGTATCCGGGACCACTGCCGAGTCGGGGCTAGACGCGTCACCGGCCGCATCCGGCGCTGAGCTGTCTCCCCCGGCGTCCGGCGATGGGTCAGCGACGACGACCGCGCCGTCGTTTTGGCAGGCATCAAGCGCGGCGACGCAAAGTCCTGGTGGCGAGGTGGCGGCGTTCGTCACATCCTGAACGCACTTGTCTGCTGTCGTCGTCGCGTTCGGACACATGATCGCGAGGCACAGCTGGCTCGCGAAAAAGGCCGCGGCGCTCTTCTGCTTGGCCGCAGCCACGCATGCACGCGCGCAGGTCCCGTAGTCTGCCGACAGATTCGGCGTGCCGCACGAGTTCAGGCACCCCCCGATCGCAGCACAGGTACCCTCGCCCACATCCCCAACGGAGTAGCACTTGGCGGTGAGTCCCACGCAGTTCGAAACCACGCAGCCGTAGGCGTCCGCCGGTGGCGGCGGTGTGCCCCCCGCCGTGGCGGGCTGTGTGCACCCGGCCACGCAGTTGTTGTTGTCGAGCCACGGGCCGAGTTCGCCCGTGGCGGCGGCACACGCACCTCCGGCCGCTGTTGCGGAGCTGAAGCAAGCCTGAGTGACGTTGACGGTGCACTGCTGCACGAGGCACTGGGTCACTTGCGGGCACAGCAGATTGGTGGTCGGCGCACCGCAGTCGCTGCCGCATGTCAGTGAACTCTCGCCGTTGTTGCACACCCCGTCGCCGCAGAAGAGGACCGGCGTGTCGGGGTTCGTCGTCGTGTCGGTGCCGCCGGCTGTGTCGGTCGTGGCGTCGGGCGTTCCCACGTCGCCGTCCGGGGTCCCCGTCGTGTCGGTCCCGCCGGTGCCGTCCGTGTTCGCGACCGTGCCGTCGCCGCCGGGGGTGTCGGTGCCTGCGGGCACGTCGGTGCCGGTGTTGGTCTTGCCGTCGTCACACCCGGCGGCGAGCGCGAGGGCGAGGCCGGCGACGCTCAGGGCGGTCAGGAGGGGGCGGATGGCAGCTTTCATCGAGGCTCCGGGGGAGGTGTCTAGCGCGGCAACCTAGGGGGCGGGCGCGTTTCGTGTCAAGTGCGTGGTGCGCTTGCCAAGATCCTGGGATGATTCGCGCTCGCAGCACAGCCCGAGATTTGCAGCTCACCTTTTATCGCGAAGATCTCAGCTTGCGGGGGCGGGTCAGGCTGTCGCGCGCGGCCGACTAGAAGCGGAAGGCGCCGGACGCGAAGGCTCCGCCGGGCAGCGGGCTGGCGCCGATGCCGGTGAGGGTCACCTTCGGGGCGACCGCGCGGTCTTTTGGGGCGGTCAGGACCAAGATGGTGCCGGTGACCGCCGCCGCCGCGCCGGCGCCGAAAAACGCCCACATCGTGCGTTTGTCGCGGTCCGCGCCCTCGATCGCCGACGCGCGCGCCTCGTCATACTGCGCGAGCCGCGCCGTGTCGCCCTCCGCGATGCCGGCCCCGAACTGCTCGTTGAGGCCGTCGTAGGCGTGGTTCGCGCGGTCCATGAACACGAACCCCACCGCCGCCGTGGCGACTCCGGCGCCGAGCAGCACGTAGCCCGCCGTGCGCTGAGCCCGGCCGCGACGGGGCGCCGGCTTCGGGTCGGCCGCGGGCGGCTCGGTGGCCTTGGTCGACCTCGGGGCGGGCTCCCGGAGCGCGCCCAGCACGCGGCCCGCGACCCTGCCAGCGTTCGCGTCCCGCCGCTTGAGGTCGTCGATGGCGCGGATCTGCTCGCTGGCCTCCGCCGCACGCGCGGGCTCGAGCCCGGGCAGGCCGCGGTAGGTCACGAAGCGATCGCGCGCCACGTCCAGCTCGCCGGCCTTCTCGTACGCGCGCGCCGCGTTCCACAAGAGCGTGGGGTGGTGGTCGCAGGCGAACGCGTCGTCGAAGAGCCGCGCGGCGTCCGCGTGGCGCCCCTCATCCACCGCCACCAGCCCCCGGTCCGACAGCTTGCTCGCCGTCTTTCGCCCAGGTTTCCCCGGACACTTCGCGGCCTGCGCAGGCGTCACCGCACCTGCGAGCAGCGTGCACGCGACCCCCACGCTGATGAACGTCGTCTTCAAGCCCCGCATCGCCCCGCCCTCCTGGTGCAGCGCGCCATCATGCCCACGGACTCGCGCAACTCCAAGAACCTCTGCGTTGACGGGCTGCAGCCCCTGTGGTTACTGCGACTTGCCACACCCGGAGCCCCCCCCATGAGCTTGAAACGTCATCCCTACGCGGACTTCGTGCACCGCGTCGAGAAGCCCGCGCGCTATCTCGGCGGCGAGTACCAGTCGGTCGTGAAGGACTGGGCTGGCGTCTGTGTCC
>CAZNZH010000546.1:0-4421 GCA_964577445.1 uncultured Myxococcales bacterium | reverse complement strand
CTTGGTCAGCAGATGCCCCAGCTTCGCTTTCTTCGCGCGCAGATTCGCCGTGTTGTGGACGCCCGGCTCGAGCTCGATGGGCTCGCGGGAGACGACGTTGACCCCGAAGCGCTTCAGGTCGGAGACCTTGCGCGGGTTGTTGGTCATCAGCCGAATCTTCTGCGCGCCTAGCGCCAGTAGCATCTGCGCACCGACGCGGAAGTCGCGCGCGTCGGGGTCGAAGCCCAGCTCGACGTTCGCCTCGACCGTGTCGCGGCCCGCGTCCTGGAGCGCGTAGGCGTTGACCTTGTTGACCAGCCCGATGCCGCGGCCCTCCTGGCGCAGGTAGAGCGTGACGCCGCGGCCCTCCGCGACGATGCGCTGCATGGCCGCGCTGAGCTGGTGCCCGCAGTCGCAGCGCATGGACCCCAGCACGTCGCCGGTGAGGCACTCGGAGTGGACCCGCACCAGCACCGGCTCAGCCCCGCTCACGTCGCCGAGGCTCAGGGCGAGGTGCTGCTTTTGCTCGAGGCGGTCGACGAACACATGGCAGTCAAAGATACCCCAGCGGGTGCGGATCGGCGCGGTCGACAGCGCCTCGACGAAGACCTCGGTGTTCATCCGGTGCGCGACCAGCGCCGCGATGTCGAGGGTCGGCAGCCCGTGCTCGCTGGCGAACGCCGCCAGCTCGGCGCCGACGCAGAGCTCGCCGCCCTGGTCGAGCACCTCGCAGAAGGCCAGCGCCGTCGCCGTGCCGGCGGCCCGAGCGAAGTCGACGCACGCCTCGGCCCACCCCGCGCGGACCAGGACGCCGCCCTTGAGCGCCGCGGCCGGGAAGACGTGCCCCGGCGTCACCAGCGCCGCCGGGGTCGTCGCCGGGTCCGCGATCGCGGCCAGGGTCGCGGCGCGGTCGGCGGCCGAGATCCCCGTGGACACCCCGTCGCGCGCCTCCACGGACACGGTGTAGTTCTCGCACCCCAGCTCGAAGCTGGCGGCCGCCTGAAGGGGCAACCCGAGGGCCTCGGCCCGCGCCGCCTCGATGGCCACCGACACCAGCCCACGCACGTGGCTCGCCAGGAAGTTGACCGCGGCGGGGCTGGCTTTTTCGGCCAGCAGCGCCACGACGCCGCCCCGCCGGCTGCGCCCGCGGTCGGTCAACAGCACCATGCGGCCCGCCCGCAACGCCTCGCCTGCGTGGCTCAGCGAGCGGCGGTGGGCGGCGGTCTCCTCGATGATTCGCTCCGTCATGGCCGCGAACCTACACGCAGCACGCCCAGCCGGTCGAGCGCGAAAGTCACAGGATCTCCTCGACCGCCGCCCGCACCCGGCCGCGCACCGTGCCGGCGACCTCCTCGCCGTCCAGCTCGACCACGCGCCCGTCGCGGTACTTCTCGAGCAGGCCGTCGTAGGCCTTCGCCACCCGCCGCTGAAAGGGCAGGTTCTCAAAGGCGTCACGGTCCGCGCGGCTCGCGTTGATGCGGTCCATCGCGATCTCCGGCCGCACGCGCAGGAAGATCGTCAGGTCGGGCGCTGCCGCCTTGCCGTTGATGGCGCGGACGAAGGCGAGATCCGTGTCCAGGCTCTGGTAGGCCAAGCTCGACAGGACGTAGCGGTCGCAGATGACGTGGCGTCCGGCCTCGAGGTGGGGCGTCACCTCGGCGGCGAGGTGATCCAGCCGGTCGGCCGCGAAGAGCAGCGCGACGGCCGCCGGGTCCACGGGCGCCGACTTGCCTGCGGCGGTCCGCCCGACCACGCGGCCCGACAGGATCTGGCGCAGCAGCGCCCCGATAGGCCCCGTGCTCGGCTGGCGCGTGCCGTGCACCAGCTCGCCCCGCTCGATGAGCCAGCCCTGTAGATGCGCGGCCTGGGTGGTCGTCCCCGACCCGTCGATGCCCTCCAGCACGATGAACTTCCCGCGGCGCTTAGTCTTGGCCACCATTGCCCCCTTTGGGCCCGTGTAGAAATAAGTGCGTCGAAGTAGCAAGGAGACGCCCCACCGGCGTGTTCGAGAAATCCGTAGCTGTATCTGGATACTGCAAGGTTTCGCGGACGCGCCGGTGGGGATGGATCCGCCGCGAATTCGGCGCAGTTATTTTTGAACGGGCCCTTTACACGGCACCTCCACCTGCCGCGTCCCCTCCGGGCACGGGACGGTGAACGCGTCGTCGTCGAGCGTACCGTTGAGCTCGACGTCGCGATAGCGGACCTTCAAGTCGACCTTGTTGCGCGCCGCCTCGACGTGGATCTCGTGCGCCAGGCTCAGCTCACCGTGCCGCTGAAACTCCGAATAGCTGATCCGCACCTGACGTTTTCCGCCCTCCCACAGCTCCGCCACCCGCACGCGCCCCGTGCCCGGTTCCACCCAGAGCCGCTCGCTGCGCGCGCCGTCGACCAGCTCCAGGCGATACGCGCCAGCCCGCGCGTCCCAAGAGACCGTCGCGCGCTCGTGCTTCATGATGGGGACGCTCGAGATCAGCAGCCCCACCAGCTCGGCCCCCTCCATCGGGATGGGCAAGAGCGCGCCGACGTTGGCCGCGCACGCGTCCCCGACCTCGCACACGTCGCCGCCGCGCTCAAACGACGTGAAGCGCGCGCCGTCGCTGGCCAAAAACGCCACGAGATCATCGGTGGGCGACAGGGCCGAAAAGTGGAGCGACGCCGGGCGCCGCGCCAGGATGATCATCTTCCCTTTCCGCGCGCCGTCCCTCGAGTAGTAGGACACGCGCGCGTCCGCGGCGAGGCTGGTGATCGCGCCCTCGCCCTCGGCGCGCTGGCGCACCAACTCCAGCACGGCTGACGGGTCGGTCAGGGCGTCGTCGGGAGGCGGCACGCGGCGGGCGCGGCAGCCGCTGAGCCAGAGCGCGCAGAGCAGCGCGCAGCACGCGAACGCGAGGCGCCCCATCGACAACCCAGCCCGCGTCGAGGACCCGAGGCTCAGCTTCCGGACTTGTCCCAGCTCGTGAGCAAGGCCTTGATGTCGCGGTTGAAGCCGACCTTGCCCGCGGCGATCTCGCGCAGCGCCGTCACGGCCTCCTTGTTCTTCGCGTCGACCATGGGCTGGCTCCCCTGGGCGATCTGGCGCGCCCGCAAGGACGCGATGCGCACGAGGGCGAAGCGGTTCTCCGACTTGTCGAGGCAGTCTTCGATGGTAACGCGAGCCATGGAGATCTCCGGACCGATTCAAGGACGCGGGAACATAGGGGGTGTCGCCCCGCCCCGTCAAGGACCATGCGTTCTGCGGGTTCTGAGGAGGAACCGAAGAGGCCCAGGCCGGGGCGGGCGACAGCGGAGCGGCGCGTCCGAGGAAGCACGCGTCGCTCACGCGTTGGGTTGAGGCGCGGTGGCCCCAAATCAGATGAAGCGCACCAACTCGACGGCCTGGCGCGACATTCCGACGGTGAGCTGCTCGCGGTAACCCATGGCGTCGCCGGCGAGCTGGTAGGGGGTCGGCTCGCTGAACTCGAGGTGGACCTGGTCGGCGCGGAAGTCGTGGAGCTGCGGGTGCGCCAGCGTGCCGCGCCACAGGGGGCCGAGGTTCGCCAGCAGTGACGCGATGGGCATGTTGGAGATGCGCAAATGGAAACGCACCGGGTCGATGCCGGCGAAGGGCAGCGCCTTCATCGCGTGTCCATAGAAAGGACAGGTGCCGAACATGACGTTGTTGGTCGGGCCCTCGTAGATGACCGCGCCGGGGGCGAAGCGGCGACCGATCTGGCCGCCCTGGGCGCTGTTCTCGATGGCGTAGGCGTGGCCGCCGGTGTTGGTCACGCGGACGATGGTCTGGCGGCCGGTCACCCAGCGCTTGAACATGCGGGGGACCGAGACGCCGAGGGCCGCGGCGAAATAGCCGCCGATGTTCTGAACGAGCGGGCGGAGCGGGCCGGACTCGCAGCGGGCCTTGAGCGAGCGGTAGTCGTTGAGGATCCAGCCGTCGAGGCCGAGGCCGGCGAAGGCGAAGCGGGTGCCCTCGGACTCGCACAGGGGCAGGCGGAGGTCGTCTTGGGAGGGGTTGGCGGTGTAGGCGCGGAGATCGACCATGGGGTCGCCGCTGGAGACGATCTCGGCCATGGCGTTGCCGGTGCCGAGCTTGAGGATGCCGACGCGGGGCGCGCCGGCCTCGGGCAGCATATTGATGAACTGGGTGACCGTGCCGTCGCCGCCCCCGGTGAAGACGGTGTCGTAGCCCTTGTCCATGATGGAGCGGACGAGGCCGGGTGCTGAGGCGGCGTCTCCGCTCACGTAGACGTGGTCGGGATCGACGATCTCGTTGATGCGGCCGAGGACCCGATTCGAGACGCGGCGAGCGTTCGGGTTCAGCAGCACGGCAAAGTTATCGCGGGCAGCGCTCATGGAGCCTCTCGGTGCGGGGGGCCGGCATCACGGGGGGGAGACTGCGGTGGCCGCTCAACGTGCATGCACATATGGTGCCAACGACGACTCAC
>CAZNZH010000545.1:352-4422 GCA_964577445.1 uncultured Myxococcales bacterium | reverse complement strand
ATCGGTGCCGAGGCGCCCGCCGACTTGTGCAATCTGTTTTGGGCCAACCCCTTAGGACAGCTACCCCCGCGTGCTCGGTGGGCGGGAAGACGAGCGCGTTCGCGAAGTCGAGGTCGAGGGTGACCAACGCCCGGTCTTCCGTCGGTGCACACGCGAAGCAGGGCCCGATCGCTGGCGGACGTGAGCCCCTGACTGACGACGGTCGCGACGTCGTGCCCCTCGGCGGCGAGGCGCCGGAGACCTCACATGCCGAAGTTCTCGTCCAGCTTCAGCCTCACCGGGCGGAGTCTACGGGGACATCGACGTATCCACCCTTTGACAGCTCAGCGCCGTACCGGATGCAAGCCAGCACGTCGGCCTCCTCAAGCTGGGGGTAGTAGGCGAGCACCTCGGCCACCGTCATCCCAGAAGCCAGGAAATCGAGGATGAGCGACACCCATATCCGGTGCCCTCGAATGCACGGCTTTCCGAAGCAAACGTTCGGGTCGACGCTGATGCGACCGAGCAGGCCGTGGTGACTCATGGGGCCTCCTCGGTACTGATTTTGGTCCCCTCCGGACATGCAAAAACGTTACGCGCACGGACGCTCGGCATCAATGCGAGCGGCCGGCGGTTCTCGTAGGCGCCGCGAACCCCTGTGGACAGACCCTCCCGGACGGCGGCGCGCGCGGGGGGCGTTGCTGGGGGCGGGCCTCCCGGCTGAGACCGCCGTCGCTGCGATGGGAACCTTGAGGCGTGCCACAGCGTGGCGCGCGCCTCACACCAACGACTGCGCGGCGAGCCGACTGAGCCACTGCCGCTCGACCGCAGCGTATTGCTGCTCCACTCCCGGCCGAAACATGCCGGTCCGCCACAGGAACTCGGGCCCGACCAGCATTGGCCGGTACTCCCGCCGAGGCGCCATGGCGTCAGGGTCGCCCAGGACCATCAGCGCGTCCGGCCTGCCCAAATCCATCGGCTCGTCGTCCTGCCGCAGCTTCCACGGCACGATCGTGAAGTCGACCACGGTCAAGTCCGGGAACGTGAGCCAGACGTGAACATCGATGGACTCGTCAGTGCCTGCACCAGCGCGCAAGTATCGCCGGAGTGAGGTCCGGTTCACCCCGAAGCAGGGCTCACCGTCGATCAGCACGTCCCCCACGGTCAGCAGTGGTGGGTGCTCAACGCCAAACTTGCGAAGCTCCATCAGCGCGACGAGGTGCACGGGTCCACACGCGTTCGCTCTGAACTCTGGCGGGTCTGGAATCGCTCGACTGAACCCCGCCCACCACTCGTGCGAGTTATTGAGCTTGAATCCGCCCTCCTCCCCGTGGGCGACCCACGTCGCCATCAGCTTGGAACTCGGGGACTCAAGCTCCCACTTCCGGGTGCGTTGGAGCGCCTCCCTCATCGCCTCGCGGTACTTTCCCATGGTCACGCTCCGCTACAGGCCCGCTCGCCTCAGCTCGCCCTCTTCCCGTGCGTATCCAGCAGACTTTGCAGCGACATGCTCTCGGTGATGACGTCATGCGGGATCAGCGCATACCGCCACGGCCTCCCGTCGCCACTCTGGGCGCCGAACTTCGTCGCGTGCTTGCACCACTCGACCGCCGCCTGCGCCTTCTTCTCCACGATGGGGTCGTTCATCTCGTCCCTTGCCTTGGGCTCCAAGATCCACATCTCGTGCTCGGTCTGCACCACGAAGTCGGGCTCGTATCGCGCGTTTTTCACGTAGAAGATCTCGAAAGTCCCCCTCGCCGGCTTCAACCACGCCTGAACCCCGGCCTCCCGGTCCACGATGACCGCCAAGCTCCGCTCCGAGTCGGAGTCGAACTTCGCCAAGTCGAAGTAGCCCCGCCGGAAGCCCTTGAAGATCATGCTGCGAATCTCGCGCTTGTGCGGCACGGGATCCCTGAAGTCCACGGCTTCGGCCCCCTCCGGCACCGTGTACGACTGCGGCTGCGCCGAGAGAAACGCCTGCGTAACCTCCGCGGCGTACTCCGTGTCCTCCTCCCACCGATGGCCCTCGATCTGCGCATGCAGATTGGCCACGATCTGCTTTTGGTAGACCCGCAGCACCCGCTCCACCGCCTCGTCGTCGGGCAAGTAGCCGCGCAGATGCTCGACCACCTGTTCGGCGAGCCCGTACAGGAAGTCCGCGTGGTGGTCGTAGCTGACCTCTGGCAGCTCGCGCAGTCCTCGCACCAGATAGTCCGACAGCCGCACCGCCTCGCCCGCGTCCAACCCGCCTCCGAAGCTGACGCGGCCATCCTCCCATTGCTCCCCTCGCTCCCGCGTCAGGTTCTGGATCACGATCCTGTCCGACACTGCGGCGTAGCTCATTGAGCCCAGCTCCACCTCGAACGGAGTGAACCTCGCCTTGGCCCCCTCTCTCGGCAGCAGCGTGATGCGCGGCACCTGCACGGTCCACTTCACGTAGATGGCCGTCGCGGCCTCGGAGATCGCGTGCGCCACCGCGCCCCGGGGCACCGCCTCCGCATAGTCCGGCCCCCCTTGCGTCCGCGCGACCTCCCGCATCCGCTCAGCCTCGACCACCGCCGCCCTGCAGATCGCTTCCTGTACCTCGGGATGCGACAGCGACGCCTGCGTCGTCGGCAAGCCCAGCCCCGTGCAGATGCTGTGGCCGCGCTCGCCGATGACCGTCACGGTCGCCTCCGCCAACTCCCGCGCCGCCCCCGTCCCATACTCACTCGCCGCGATCGCCGCCCCCACTGTGCTGGTGCTGCTCACCGTCTTCTTCTTCGGCTCCCCGCTCACCGGGAGGACCACCTCGGAAAACGAGTACCCGCCTTGCTTCGCCGCCGCGACAATCGCCTCGAAGTGGTCGTGCGCGATGATGGTCAACCGGTCCACCGCCGCATCGCGCGTCGGTTTCCCATAGGGCAGCCGCAGCCCGCGCCCGATGGACTGCTCCACGAGCGTCTTCGAGTCGGCGGTCCGCAGCGGCACGATCGTATACAGGTTCGTGACGTCCCAGCCCTCCTTGAGCATGTTGACGTGCACGACGATCTCGACCGGATTGTCCGCCCGCTCGACACCCAGCAGCAGCTCGATGTTGTCATCCTTCTCGGTCCCGGACTGACCCGAGTTCACCTCGATGACCTTGTCGGCGTACGCACCTCCGAAGAACGCCTCCGAGCGCATGTGCGCCAGCAGCTCCGCCGAATGCTTCGTGTCTCGCGCGATGACCAGCACGAAGGGCTTCACCCGCGGCCTGCCGCTGTTGCGCGCGTAGGTGTCCAGCTCCACCTTCGTCGCCTCGTGCACTCGCACGCCATCTTCCAGCTTGATGCGGTCCAGCGTCGTCTCGTCGATCTTCTTCGCGTCCGCCGCCTGCATCCCCTCCTTCGTCGCCACCGCCGGCTGCTTCACGTAGCCATCCCGCATCGCGGCCGCCAGCTGGTACCGATACACGACGTTGTCGAAACCCTTGGTGGCTTTCCTGCCGCCCTGCTCGATCTGCGGCGTCGCCGTCAGCTCGATGCCCAAGATCGGCTTCAGCTCGACGATGGCCTCCATTGCACCCTCGGCGCGGTAGCGGTGCGCCTCGTCCATCAGGATGACCAGATCGTCGAGCCCGGCCAGGTAGTCGAAGTAGCTCTCGCCGATCGTCTCCTGCACCGACCGCAGCCGCCGCATCTCCTTGGCCGAGCCCCGCGCCACCAGCTTCGCGCTGTTGAAGATGTTGATGTGCACCGGCGCATCGAAGAGCCCCCCCGGCGCCCGCCCCGCCTCCGCGCGCACGCCGATGCCGCTCTCCCAGTTGTCGCCTGTGACGACGACCGGCGGCTGGACCGCCAGCTCGGCCACCCCTTGCAGCACATACTTCGGATGCCCCGGCGTGAAGTCCGCGATGAGCTTCCGGTAGATCGTCAGGTTCGGCGCCAACACCAAGAAGTGCCGCACCCCATGCTCCAGATACAGGTAGCTGATGAAGGCGCCCATCAGCCGCGTCTTGCCCACGCCCGTCGCCAGCGCGAAGCACAGGTTCACAAAGGGCCGCTCAAAGTCCCGCACCTCGGGGTACTCGCTGCTGATGACCTCCAGCGCACGCGCCAGGTCCTGCCCCC
>CAZNZH010000545.1:0-342 GCA_964577445.1 uncultured Myxococcales bacterium | reverse complement strand
TCTGCGGCTTGCGCAGCGAGAGCGCGCCCGAGATGTCGTTGACGCGCCGCCTCACGACTCACCCCCTGGCTCCAAGCCAGCAAAGAGCGGCAGATCCTGCACACTCCGCTGCTTCTTCGCCTTCTTCGCCGCCCCGCCCCGCCCGGCCGGCGCCGGGGTCAGCGCCTCCACGTTGAGGCTGTAGTCGTCGCGCCCCCACTCGCACTTCGCGAGCACAGCTTGAGGGATCTTCTTCAGCATCAGGTTCGGGTAGCGATCCGCGTCGCCCCGCCACGCCGCGCAACAGATCGCTAGGTGCCGGTCCGGTCCCACCTGGGCCGACAGGTACTCCAGGTGCTCCGC
>CAZNZH010000544.1:0-4436 GCA_964577445.1 uncultured Myxococcales bacterium | reverse complement strand
CTCCCACGAACAGGTGCTGGCCGCGATAGCCCACCGGCTGGGCTTAGACCAGGTGTCCCACCCGGTTGAGCTGTTCGGCCGGCGGATTTCCCCCCCCAAACCGGTGGGCGCCCCCGACGCCCGCCCAGCGCCCCACGATCCCGCACCGCAACACGAGGTAACACGCCCGCAACGATCCCCTGGCGACGCGCGCCAAAGCCGTAGTACCATCGCATGTGAACCCGGCCGCCGCGCCCCTCGCGACGCCGAAGAAGAAGTGCTGGAGGCAGGCACGTGGCGAGCGTGGTGGGCGGTTGCGCTGCTGATCTCGGGCGGGTGTTCCTCCGGCGACTCCGGCGGCGGCGCGGGCCAGAGCGGCGACGGCGAGCTCGGCGCGCCGGACGCGGATCCCGGCGATTTTTCAAAAAACACTGACGCCGCCAGTGAAATCGACGGGTCGCCGGCGACGACGCCGTGCATTCGCGTGTCGCCCCTGAACCTCGACCTGGGCCACACGGTGGTGGGCGCGGCCTCGGTGCGCGGGCTCCAGCTTACGAACTGCGGCACGGCCCCGTACATCGTCGTCACCGAGGCCGCGCTGAGTCCCGAATCGTCTGCGGCCTTCTCGCTCGACCTCTCGGGGCTTGGCTCGGCGGGCTCGGGCGAGCCCGGCGCGGCGGACCCGCTCTTCGTGCTGGCGCCCGGTGCCAGCGGGACGCTGCCCGTTCGCTACCAGCCGGCCACGCTGAGCGCGGTCGGCCCCGACGGCTTGATGGTCCGCGACCGCGGGACGATTCGCGTCGTGTCGAGCGCCACGACTCAGCCGGTGGAGGTCCACGTCAGCGGCACAGGCGTAGGGGCGGCGTGTCCCACGGCGCTCGTCGCCGTCGAGGAAGGCGAAAAGGTCGCCCCAGGCACGACGCTGCACCTGCGCGGGTCCGACCGCCTCTCGGCGGGCGGGATCGCGCGCTTTGAGTGGGAGGGACACCAGCCCCCGGGCTCGCAGTCGGTTTTCCTGCCGAGCTTTTTGGCCCCAGACCCGGCCTTCGAGGGCCTGCTCCCCGGGGAT
This sequence comes from uncultured Myxococcales bacterium, assembly GCA_964577445.1. Classification (GTDB taxonomy): domain Bacteria; phylum Myxococcota_A; class UBA9042; order PHBI01; family JACKFB01; genus JACKFB01. Next base: position 3,388 of record CAZNZH010000544.1, on the reverse strand, counting down.
TATGTCTTTGTGCTCAGGGTGTTCGACGCCGACGGGGTCGCGTCGTGCGAGGCCGCGGAGGCCCACGTCACCGTGGTCCCAAACTACGGCATTCGCGTCGAGCTGGTCTGGGACACGCCCGGCGACCCGAACCAGCTCGACGAGGGTCCCCAAGCCGGCGCCGACCTCGATCTTCACTTCGCCCACCCGCTCGCGCCCGCCGAGCCACCGGGCGGCGAGGGCACGCCCGACGGCTGGTTCAACCAGCCCTACGACTGCTACTGGTTCAATGGCCGGCCCAACTGGGGCAGTCAGGACAGCTACGTCGACGACAACCCCATCTTTGACCGCGACGACACCGATGGGGCGGGGCCGGAGCAGGTGACGCTCACGCTGCCGGAGGACGCCCTCATCCACCGGATCGGGGTCCACTATTGGGCAGCCCAAGACTTCGGTCCGTCATGGGCCACGGTGCGGGTTTACATCTACGACGAGCTTCGTTTCGAGAGCGACGCCGTGAAGCTGGCGGAGCACGACCTCTGGGAGGTCGCGACGGTGGCGTGGCCGTCGGGCGAGGTGGTGCGCGTGGAGGGGACCGGCGGCAACCCGAAGATCTCCCCGGAGTACAAGTCGCCGCTATTTCCGCGTGCCAAAGGGGACTGACACCCCACCCGCGGGCCGGTCGGCTTCGGACCGGGGCTCGCTCAGCGCGCGCTGGGCCATAATAGACAAGGCGAATCGGCTGTGAGACACCGGTATTACTAGGACTCACACCGCACCGCGCGGCGGCCACGGCGCTTGGAATCGGGACGCTCGATACACTCCGCGCGGCTGAAGCGGTCGAAATGGGGGGCGCGTCATGGCTCAGCTCGCGCGTGTCTGTGCGTGGTTAACGTTCGCGGTCGCGCTGGCCGCGCTCTTCGCCGCTTGCGGAGACGGGACAAGCTCGGCGGGCCCCTGCGATCCCGTGTGCGCCTCGGGCCTTCAGTGCGTCGCGAACACCTGCGTGCCCGCCGTCGTCGGCGGCGGCTGTGGCGCGGGGTGTGGCGCCGGGACCGAGTGCGTTGCGGGACAGTGCGTCGTGGTTCAGGCACCCATTGAGTGTGTTCCTGCCTGTACGCCCGGTCGCACTTGCGTAAACGGCGGCTGCGTATCCGACGCCGTGGCCGGCGGCAAGGGCCACGCCAGCACGCCCGGCTCGAGCTGGACGGTGCTGGTCTACCTCGTCGCCGACAACGACCTCGAGCCCGCCGCCCTTGGCGACTTGGAAGAGATGATGGCCGTGGGCGACTCGGCCGGGTTCCGGTTCGTGGTCCAGGCTGACCGCTCGCCCGACTACACCTCGGAAGGCGTGGGCAACCTCGCAGACTGGGACAGCGCCAAGCGGCTGGTGGTGAGAGACGGCGGCTTCGAGGAGGTCGCCGACCTGGGCGAGATCGACGCCACGGACCCGGCGGTGCTGGCGGACTTCATCGACTGGGGGCTCACCACCTACCCCGCCGACCGCACGATGCTGGTGCTCTGGGACCACGGCGGCGGCTGGGAGGGCTTCGGCGTCGACGAGACCACGGCCGGCAAGCCGCTGCTCAAGCTCAACACCATCCGCCGGGGCATCTCCCAGGGCCTCGCTGACGCCGACCAAGAGCGCTTTGACATCATCGGCTTCGACGCCTGCCTCATGGCCAACGCCGAGACGGCCTTGGTGCTGGCGCCCTACGGCGAGTATCTGCTGGCGTCCGAAGAGAGCGAGCCCGGCCACGGGTGGGATTATCGCTCGTTCGCATCTGCGAAATCCGACCCGACCATCCCCCCAGTTGCGCTCGCAAAGAAAGTGCTCGAAGGCTTCTTCGCACAAGCGGCAGCGGAGCGCACCGACAAGGACCTGACCCTGTCGATCATCGACCTGACCCTCATCGGCGAGCTCGAATCCGCCATGAACGCCATGGCCACGGCGCTGACCGGCGCGGTCGTCACCTCGTCGCCGAGCATCGGCAAGAGCCGCGAAGACGCCGCCCGCTTCGGCAAGGCCCCCGACCCGGAGCGGGAGACCAACCTCGTCGACTTCGGCGACTTCGCGCGCCGCCTCGCGACGGCCGAGGGCGCGTCGTTCGCGGCGGCCAAAAAGCAGCTCGACGGCGCCCTGGCCCGCGTGGTGGTGCAGACGCGCAACGGCCCCGCGTCAAGCGGCGCGACGGGCCTCACCATCTACTTCCCGCCCTACGCGAAGTTCTATAGCGCCAGCTACGACGCCATCCCCGAGGCCGCCCCCTGGCGCGTGTTCCTCAACGCCTACTACACGGGCGGGGCCTCCATCACGCAGCCCATGGACATCGGCGGCGCGGCCAACGAGGGCTTCGTGAGCTGGGTCGACGGCGAGGCCACCATCGAGGTCCCCATCGGCGCGGACGCCGCCGCCGCGCTGGTGTCGGCCGAGGCGTGGGTGGGCCTCGTCGACGCGGGCGACGGCTCGGTCTACCTGCTGGCGACCTTCCCCGCCGACTTCACCGGCTCAAGCCTCACCGCGTCGTGGGCCGGCGAGGCGGTCTTCCTCAGCCAGGGCACGGGCGGCAGCGTCGGCTACGTCCAGGTCGAGCCCGACGACGAGTCCGGCCTCCTGGTCGTCAACGTCCCCTTCGCCTACGTCGACTCGCCGGGCTCCCAAGACGTCGGCTACGTCATCCGCCGCGAGTTCTTCGACCCCGAAACCCTCGAATCCTACGGCTACCTCTACTACGCGATCGGCGACAGCAGCACGTCTGAGCTCTACCCCGAGCCCGGCTCTGCGCTGGTGCCGATCATCCCCGTCGCCAAAGAGACCGGCACCGAGTGGACCACCACCGCCGACAGCCCCTTCGACGCCACCGCGGAGATCGGCCTGAGCTTCATCTCGGTGTTCGACGACCTCGAGCCCGGCGCCCTGATCTACTTAGAGATCGACGCCTACGACTACGGCGGCAACCTGGACTACGTGTCCGGGCTGCTGACCTTTTAGCCGCCGGAGAGCCCCATGGGATTCCTCAATTACACAGGCGCCGCCTCGCTAATCGCCGCGCTGGCGATGCTCGGCGGCGCGGCGTGTCACCGCTCGGAGTGCACCCGCGACGAGGCGGAGCCGAACGCGGCGGCGGTGCATGAGGCAGACGCCACGCCGCCCGGCCACGGCCCGCTTCAGCTCGGCGGCGGCGAGACCACCCATCTCGAAGGCCCGAGCGCCGGCCCCGCCTCCGGTCGCGCCCCGCTGGTCCCGCCCAGCGAGCCCGGCGCCCACCGCGCGCGTCTGGAGGGCTGCCTCACCGACGCCACCGAGGACGCCGACACGCGGCACCCCCAGCTCGCCACCCGCGGCACCACCCCGGTCAAAGTCGAGATCCTGGGCCACGGCGTCATCGTCACCCACGCGCTCGACCAC
>CAZNZH010000543.1:0-4437 GCA_964577445.1 uncultured Myxococcales bacterium | reverse complement strand
CTGGTCGGCACCGTCGAGAGGCGCAAGTCCACGTCGCGCCCGGCGATCTTGATGCGGATGCGGCCGTCTTGGGGCAGGCGCTTTTCGGCGATGTTCAGGTTGCCCATGATCTTGATGCGGCTGGCGATGGAGGCCTGAAAGCGCTTGGGCGCCTGGACGATCTCCTTGAGCACGCCGTCTTTTCGGAAGCGCACCATGATCGAGCGCTCGAAGGGCTCGATGTGGATGTCCGATGCGCGCTCTTTGATGGCCTGATTGAGGATCGAATTGACCAGCCGGATAATCGGCGCCTCGTCGTCCTCGTCGAGGATGTCCTTGGTCTGCTCCTCGAGATCGTGGGCGATGGTGCCGAGATCTTCCTCGTTGAGGTCCCCGACGACCTGATCAGCGCCCGCGCGCCGGTCGAAGACCCTGTGCATCGCGGCCTGAATGACCGACGCCGGGGCGACGACCAGCTCGACCTCGCGGTTGAAGAGCACCCGCAGATCGTCGACCGCGCTGATGTTCAGCGGATCGCTGACCGCCACCCGCAGCATGTCCTCGTCTTCGGGCGCCTCCAGCGGCAGAAACCCGTTCTGGCGCACGTAGCCAAGCGTCATCCCGCTGACGAGCTTCGGGTCGATGCGGTCGGCGTCGATGGCCTCGGTGAAGCGGAGCCCGAGCTGACTCGCCAGCGCCTTGGCCACGTCGACCTCGTCAACGGCCTGCATCGACATGAGGATCTCGCCGAGGCGCCCCCCCTTGTCGCCCTGGACCTCCAGCGCGTTGTGCACCGTCGCGCTGGAGACGACGCCCATCTCGACGAGGATCTCCCCGATGAAGCGAGGTCCCGGCCGACTCTCGATCCCCGCGACCGCCATACTATCGCTCGTCTTCGAGGGGCGCCGGGCTCGAGCCGTCCGCGCCCTTGTTGCCGGCGGCCGGCGCGCCGTTACCCCCGCGAGGCGCCGGCAGGCCCTCGGTCGGATCGTATTCGATGTCGTGGGTCTCCGGTGGGCCGACGCTATCGAAATCCGACGAGTCGAAGACCGACTGCTCGCGGAGCTGCCGGTCGGCCTTCGCGTGCTCGACCTGCTCGTGGATCTCCTCCATCAGGCCGGTCTTCTTGCGGTAGTCCAGCCCGCCGTCGAACTCCTTGGCCCGCAGCGCCAGCATGCGCGCCATCTCGGTGTACTCCTTGCGGCGCTGCTCGTGGATTCGCTTGAGGTCGCTGGGGTCCTTGATGACGTGCGGCACGATGATGACCAGCAGGTTTCGCTTCTCGACCTGAGTCGAGGTGCGGCGGAAGATCGCGCCCAACAGCGGGATATCCCCGAGGAAAGGCACCTTCTCGGTGGTCTTGGTCTCCTGGTCGCGGATGAGGCCGCCGATGACCACCGGCTGGCCGTCGCGGACGACCACGACGTTGCGAATCTGCCGCGTCGAGGTGATGGGGGCGTCGGCGAAGAAGCCGTCGAGGTTGTCGAGGCTCTGGTCGATCTCCAGCCGGACGAAGTCCTGTGAGTTCACCTGGGGCGTGATCTTCAAGGTCAGGTCGATGTCGACGTACTGCACCTGGCTGCCGAGGCCGCCCAGGGCGCCGAGGCCGCCGAGGCCGCCGAGCCCGCCCAGGGCCCCGAGCGCACCGGAGGTGTCCCCGCCCGTGAGGCCCGCGAGCGAGCCCAGGCCCCCGAGGCCCCCGATGGACTGGTTGCGGTAGGGCTGGCGCTGGCCGACCTGGATCTCGGCCTCCTCGTTTTCGACCGTCAGGATGTGCGGCGTCGACAGCACGTTGACGTTGCTGGTGGTCTGAAGCGCCTTGAGCAGGAAGCCGAAGGCCGGGATCGAGAAGGTCCCGGCCGCGGCGCCGGCGTTGTCGCCCGAGGAGACGTCGAGCATCGGGCCCTGAAGGCCGATGGCGCCGCCGCCCGAAGAGAGCGTCGACAGCGCCGAGGTCACGTCCAGGCCCAGACCGCCCGCGCCGAAGAGCAGCGGCAGGCTCTCGCCGCCGATGTTGACCTCCGCGCCGCCGGAGCCGCTGATGCCGATGTCCCGCGACTTGTTCTGCGAGATCTCCATGATGATGGCCTCGACGTAGACCTGCTTGCGCTGCACGTCGAGCTCGCGGATGACCTTCACCAGCGACAGGTAATCCTTGAGCGAGGACTCGATGACCAAGGAGTTGGTTGGCTCGTAGGGGCTGATCTTGATCTCGCCCTCAAAGAGCGCCGCGGCGCCGCCACCCGCGGCGGCTGCGGCGGCCCCTGCGGCGGCCCCGCCCCGCGCCGGTCGCCCCGAAGACTGCCCCGACGCGAGCGCCGACAAAGTCGACGCGATCTCCTCGGCCTTGGCGTTCTCCAGCGGGTGGATGTGGATCTGGCCCTCGCCGGGGATCGGCACGTCTATCTTGCGGATGAGCTTATCGACCCGGAGATACGCCGAGCGGCTGGCGACCAGGATGATGGAGTTGGTGCGCTCGTCGGCCAGCATCTTCGAGATGCGCACGCTGGTGATGTCGCCTTCGGTGGCGCCGACGACCGAGCTGGGCGACTCCGCCTGCTGCGCCGCCGCGCGCCCACGAGCCGCCGCCCGCGCCGCCCGCGCCGCCGCCGCGGGGGTCGCCGTGGTGGCCGCGTTGCCCTGGGTCTGAAAGAGGCTGGTCAAGATCTGCAAGACCTGCCCGGCCTCGGCGTACTGCACCTGCCGTATCCAGATCTTCTCTTTGCCGACCGGGACGTCGAGCTCGCCGATGAGCTTGAGCAGGCGCCGGATGTTCGTGCCGGTGTCGGTCAAGATGATGGTGTTCGTCGGCGCGTAGATCGTGACGTCGGCGGCCTTGGTCTTGAACTTGTCGATGACCGGCAGGATCTCCTGCGCCTCGACGTGCTCGAGCTGGATCAGGCGGGTCACGATGCGGTCGTCGTTCGGTCCCTGGCGGCCGACGCCGTAGATGGGCGCACCCTGCTGGCGCGCCTCACCGTTGGGGACGATCTCGAGGAAGCTGCCGTTGGGCACGATGGTCAGCCCGTTGGCCTCCAACGCCGACAGGTACGCCTTGTACGCCTCGTAGGCTGTCACCGGCTTGGGGCTGAGGATCGAGACGGTCGCGGCCTTGTTCGCGGCCGAGGTCAGGATGAAGTTCTGCTCGGTGATGCACGAGATGAACTTCGTCAAATCGCCAAGCGCTATCTCGTTGAAATCAAGGCGAATTTTCGCGTCCAGCGGCACCTTCCGGCAGCGCGCCTTGGCACCCTCGGCGAAGTTCGGCGTCCACTCGATGATGTCCTCGGCTTCCTTCGCGAGCTTCTCCGCCGCGCTCGCTGGCGTCTCGGCCCCCAGGCTCTTGGGGTCGAAGTCGATCTTCTTGTCGCCGCCGTCCAGCACGCCGGCCTTCTTGCCGCCGACGCGCACTTCGCCGCCGCCCCCGCCGTCGTCATCGCTGGCCTCGGGGACGCTACCGGCGGGCAGCCGCGGCTGTAGACGCGGGTTGGCCAGGTCTTCAGCCGGGAGCGCGGCCGGCCGCGCGGGGTTCGTCGCCCGCCCCGCCGCCGGCAAGGTCTGCGCCGCCACCGGGGAGCCCGGCATGGCCGAACCCAGCGCCAGCAGCAACCCAGGCGCGAAGAGGAGGGTTTTTGTGTGCCTCGTCATGCGTTCGTGTACCCGGTCAGAATCTTTGGGGTCGCAGGCACCGGGGGGCGCCAGGACGGAAATCTGCGTAATGGAGACGGAACATCCGCCCAAGCGTCACTTGATCGAATAATTCAGTTGTTTGGGCTGGCCGCGCCGCTCGATCTCGACGTTCAGCGCCGACGAGCTCTTGAGCTGGTCGAAGAGCTCCAGCGCCTTGTTGGGGCTGTCGATGGGGCGCCCGTTGATCGACTTGATCACGTCGCCGCTGCGAATCCCGATGGAGCGGTAGAGGCTGCCCGGCCGCACGCCCACCAGCTTGAAGCCCTCGTATTTGCCGTTTCGGTAGTTCGGGACCACCCGCGCCTGGGTCCCCAGGGCCGAGAGGTCCTGCAGTTGCTGGTCCAGCATGCCCTTGTCCAGCTCGTAGTCGTACGGCCCCGTCTTCTTCACGCCCTGGGCGTAGTCCGGCTTGGCCGCGGCCGAATTCGTCGTCGGCGTCGGTCGCGGGCGCACGGGCGGCGCCACGCTCCCGCGCGGGTTGATCGCGCGCCCGGGCGCCGGCTGGGCCGCCTTGTCGCTCCACAGCTTCACCACCTTCAGCACGGTGGCCTCTTTGACGATGATGTGGCGCGCGCCGATGGCGACCACCTCGGCCTGGCCGTCGAGCAGCGAGGTCCCGACCCACGCCAGCTCGTTTTTTCCGTCGATGGTCAGCGTCGCCATCGAGGTCTCGGCGTCTTGGTGTACCAGCGTGCCGACCAGATCGATGGGCAACTCGCTCTCGGTCAGCTCCGCGTTCGGGTCCACCTCGGCCGGCGGCTCCTCTTC
>CAZNZH010000542.1:0-4439 GCA_964577445.1 uncultured Myxococcales bacterium | reverse complement strand
AGGCCGCGCCGGTCCCCTGGCCGCTGCGTGAGGCCGAGGGCCCTTGGTACGACCCGCCGGCGCTCGCGGAGCTGTGGAGCCTCACCGAGGCCATCGCCGAGCTGTCAGACGCCGAGCTGCGGCGGATGATGCGGGCGTGCCTGTCGACGCTGGTGGTGAAGGCGTCTCGGCAGCGCTCCGATTCGGTCGCCGAGCTGGACGCCGACCACCGCTGGGTCCCGGCCGGGCGGGTGTCGCAGTGGTTGGTGCGGCGCGCGGCCGAGCACGGGCGGGCGCTGATGGCGCTCAGGGAGGCGGTCCCAGCCGGCACCGAGGAGCCCGCGCTCGGCCTGCGCGACGCGCGCGCGCCGGTGCCCGAACTGGTAGGCCGCGCCGGGCTGATCGTGACCTCGCCGCCCTATCCGGGCGTGTACGACTACGTGCAGCACCAGCAGCGGCGCTACGCGCTCTTCAGGCTCGACTCCGACGACGCCGACGCGCAGGAGATCGGCGCGCGCCGGCAGAGCGCGACCGCGGGCTGGATGTCGGTCGCGTGGCGCTTTGAGCAGGAGCTGGCCGCCGCGCTGACCACCTGGCGCGAGTGGCTGGTCGAGGGCGGGCGTATCGCCTTGGTGCTGGGCGACGGCGAGCACCCGGAGCGGGTCATCCGCGTGCTGCCGCTGGTGGCCCGGGCGGCTGAGGCGGCGGGCCTCGCGGTGCGCGCGTCGGTCAGCCAGGCGCGCCCGGTCTTCGGCCCGGCGCGGGCGTCGGGCGACGGGACGCGAGACGAGCACATCATCGCGCTGGAGCGGCGAACGTGAGCGGTGACGGGCGCTTCGGGGATGGCCACTCGACCGTGGCTCAGGTGGCCGAGCGGCTGCGCCTCTTCAACGGCGAGCGCGATTGGGAGCAGTTTCACACGCCGAAGGACCTGGCGATGGCCCTGAGTGTCGAGGCGGGCGAGCTGCTGGAGCGCTTCTTGTGGAAGCGCTCCAGCGACGCGCTCGACGGGCCGGCCATCGAGGAAGAGCTCGCCGACGTGCTGATCTGCGCCGTCAATTTGGCCCAGCGGCTGGACGTAGACCTGATGGCGGCGGTCGAGCGCAAGATCGCGCGCAACGCCGAGCGCTATCCGGTCGATTTGACGCGGGGGCGGGCGGACAAGCACGACGTGCTGGCCCAGCGCGTGGCGGACGAAGGGGAGGGCGCCTGATGTTGACCCATATCTCGCTTGCGCAGGCGCGCGAGCTCATCGAACACGCGGTGGCCGTCCGGTCGCAGAGCTCAGCCGAGCGCGTCGACGACGTGCCCCTGCTCGACGCCATGGGGCGCGTGCTGGCGGAGGAGGTCGTGGCCGACCGCGACCAGCCGCCCTTCAACCGGGCGGCGATGGACGGCTACGCGGTGCGGGCGGCCGACTGCGGCGGCGCGAGCACGCGGTTGCGTGTCGTGGGCGAGGTGGCCGCCGGGGCGCAGCACGGCGAGGTGCTGGAGCCGGGCAGCGCGGTGGCCATCATGACCGGCGCGCCGGTGCCCGCAGGGCTAGACGCGATTCAGATGATCGAGCGGTGCCGCGAGCTCAGCCCCGGGCTGGTGGATGTCGCTGGCCCCGTGACCCGCGGCCAACACATCGCGCCCCGCGGCGAGGACGTCGCGGAGGGCGACGTGGTCGCCCGGGTCGGCGATCGGGTGGGCGGCCTGCTCGCGGGGGCGCTGGCCTCTGTCGGCGCTGCGCGGGTTCGGGTCGTGGCCCGCCCGACGGTCGTCATCGTGGGCACGGGCGACGAGCTGGTCGAGGTGGACCGCGTCCCGGGGCCGGCCGAGATCCGCGACAGCAACCGCTACACCCTGGAGGCGCTTGCGCGCGAAGCCTCAGCGCAGGTCATCTTGAGCGAGCGCGTGCGCGACGATCCTGCGGCCCTGGCCGACGCCATCGCTCGGGGCCTGAGCGCCGACGTCCTGGTGCTCTCGGGCGGGGTCAGCGCCGGGCGCTATGATCTGGTCGTCGACGCCTTGGCCGAGGCTGGGGTCACGCTGGTGTTTCACAAGATCGCGATCAAGCCGGGGAAACCTGTGGTTTTTGGCACACACCCGGGCGGGCTGGTCTTCGGGCTACCCGGCAACCCCGTCAGCGCCTTCGTGGTCGGCGCGCTGCTCCTGGTGCCGGCGCTCCGCGCGCTGGGGGGCGCCGCACAGCCCTGGCCCTGGAGCGTTCGGGCGCGCCTTCTCACGCCGATCGAGCCGACCACCGAGCGCGACACCTACCACCCGGGTCGCCTCCGAGCCGCGGCGGACGGCAGCCTGGAGGTCGCGTCCGTGCCGCACAATGGCAGCGGCGATCAGGTCGGCTTCGCGCGCGGCGACTGCTTCATCCGTCGAGACGCCCGATCGCCGGGAGCCGAACCGGGCGCGCCGGTGGACGTCGTGCTCTGGCGCGGCGGCCTCTGATCTGCCCGCACCGGGCGCCGGTCAACCCTTGCCGCGAAAGGTCGGGTCGGCGCCGGCCTGCCGCCAGTCGCGAAAGCGCTGCCGGCTGGCCGCGAGCGCCTCGGGCGTCCGGTGGTCGACCAGCTCGATGACGTGCGCGAAACCCTGGGCAAACGCGAAGGAGCACGGCGCCTCCTGCACCAAGACCTCGGCGGCGATGGGCCGCTCCTCGGTCGTGACCAGCACCACGCGCGCATCGGGATCCTCCGGCTGCTCGCCCGGCCTCACCTGCTCGTGGGGGATGAAGCTCTCCTGCTTCCAGCTCCAGAGGAAGAGGTCGACCGTCTCGGCGGCGGCGGCGTCCGCGCAGTGGATCACGACGCCCAGGCCGCGCCCTGAGGCCGCCTCCACCAAGCGCGCGATGCGGTCCAGTCGCTGATCGGCGGCGGTGTCATAGAACGTGACGACGGCGCTCATGGTGCCTCCTCGAGCCGCACGACCCGGTCGAGTCGGTCGATGGTCACCCGCGTGCCGCGCCGCGTGGCCGTCAGGTACCCCAGGTCCGCTTGGCGGAGCACCCCGCCGAGCTCGCCCGTGACGTGCGCGCAGAGCGCCTGAAATGCAGCGTCGCCGGCGTCGACCGGCGTCAGCGAGACGCTCACCAGCCCCTCCCAGGTGAACGTGCACTCCGCGCGTGCCGCCGCGTCTTTGCCGAGGGGAACTTGCGGTACGATGAGCGTCTGGACATCCTCAGCCTGCCGCGCGAACCGGGCGTCAGGCCAGGCGCTCACCAGATGGTCCGCCGGCCCGCCCCATTCCATGGAGAGGACCTTCCCGATGACCGGCGCCAGAACCCCATCTCCGGCCCCAGGGTGCTCGTCGGGCATGTGCGTTCTCCATCGTGGCGCGGGGACCCCGGGGGCGATAGCAGGCGCTCGGCCCCAGCGTCAACGGCGGGACCTGCGATGAGTTGGCGCGAGCGTGGTGCAGCGGCCAGCCGCCTGGACGGGCTGGGCCGACTCCAGTCGCGCCACCGCGCCGCGGCCGTCAGCTTTCTCACCGGGGAGATCGCCCACAACGCCTACCTCCTGGCGCAGATCGAGCGCGGGGCCATCGGGCGCGACGACGTGGCGGGCCCCATCTTGGGCCACTGGTCGGGCGGACAGCTCGACGGCATCTGTGTCTTCGGGAGCAATCTGGTGTTCTCGCGGCCGTCCTCCGACGTCGCCATCGCCGCGTTCGCCGACCACGCGCGCCAAGCCCAGCTTCGCGTCTGGGTCGTGGTCGGCGAGGACCGGGGGGTCGACCGCTTCATGTCCCGCTTCGGCCGCGGCCAGCGCTTGATTCGGGTGGAGCGCCCGGACCAGCGGCTCTACCGGCTCGCGGCGGCGGATCTCGACCCGACCGCGGGCTCGCCGCTGGTGCGTCTGGCCGAGATCACCGAGGTCGAGCGCCTCATGGAGACCGACCGCGCCATGGTGCGTGAGGAGCTGGGCTACGACCCTTTCGCGAGTGATCTCAATGGCTTTCGCGAGGGCTGGAAGCGGAGGGTGCGCGAGGGGCGCAGTTGGGTCATCGCTGAACCGGGCCAGCCCTTGCAGTTCAAGGCCGATCAGAGCGCCGCGGCCGCCCGGGTCATTCAACTCGCCGGGATCTACACGCACCCGGCGTTCAGGCGGCGCGGCCTCGCCCGCGGCGGCGTCGCCGAGGTGTGCCGGGCCCTCTTGCGCACGACGCCGCTCGTCACGCTCTACGTCCACTCCGACAACGGCGCGGCGATTCGGCTATACGAAGGGCTGGGCTTCCGCGAGGCCGGCCGCGTGCGTTCGGTCTGGTTCGACGTCTGACTACGGCGAGCAGGGCGTCAGGGGCGTGGCGCCCTGCGGATCCCAGACCACCACGGGCATCACGATCGGCCCGACGCTGGCGTTCACCTGAGAGTACGCGTACTCGCCCGTGCCGACGTCTAAGCGGAAGAGCGCCCGCGGCGATTTCGTCACGATGAGCTTATGGGGGCCCGTGAAGCCGCCGCC
>CAZNZH010000541.1:0-4442 GCA_964577445.1 uncultured Myxococcales bacterium | reverse complement strand
ATCGTCTCGGTGTTGCGCCACGTCGGTGTGCGGCGCGTCACGTTTGAGCTGCCTCGCCCGGTCAAGGTCGGGCCCTCGTGGCAGGTCGAAGCGCTCGCGCGCCTGGACGTCATCTCGCCCTTCGTGCGCGAGGCGCTCGAACGCGCCGAGGGCCTGGGGATGGAGGCTCGGACCATCGGTTTTCCCTTGTGCCAGCTCGGCGCGGGCGGCGCGGCCCACGCGGTCGTGGACTCGCGCAGCACCGGGCCGATGGCCGCCATCTGCAGCGGCTGCGCGGTCCGAGAGACCTGCCCGCGCACCTGGGCCAGCTACCAGTTGACCTTCGGCACCTGGGAGCTGCGCCCGCTGCCCGCGGCCTCGCGGTGAGTGACGGCGCCCTCGCAGCGGCTCGCCCCTGGACCCACGACGGCGCGTGGCAGGAGGCGCTGGACGCCGCCGGCGACAGCCCCGTCGCCGTCGCCTGGCCCTCGCACCGCCCGGACCTCTTCGACGCGCTGACCGGCACCGCGGGCGGCTTTGACCTCGCGATGGGTCGGGTGTCAGACCTGCTCGACGCGGGCCGCTCCGTGGTGCTCGTGCACGCCGTAGCCCGCGCGACGCTGCCCGACCTGCGCGACCTCATCCGCTTCGTCGACGACCACCTGCCCGCCGCCCTCGGCCTGCGATTCGCCGCCGCCGCCAGTGAAAAACCCCAATCATTACCTGAGTTTTCGGCGTGCTGGCAGGCCGCGCTCTACGAGTGCGGCGCGCGCGAGGTCGGCTTTGAGATCGCGCCCGGGCTGCCACCCGACCCCCGCGCCGCGCTCTCACCAGCGCCCACGCCCCCGCCACCGCCGCCGCACCCCGAGCTGCTCTCGACGGTGCCGCGCCCCGCCGGCGACGCCCAGCTCGCCGGCGCCCTCGACGCGCTGCTGGCCCCCATCGGCACGCTGGCGCGCTACATCCACCGCGCCCGCCTCGTCGACCCGCCCGCCGAGCTGCTCGCCTACATGGAGCGCGACCCCCGCGACGCCGCCCGCGCCGCCCGCCAGACCCGCGAGACCCCCTGGGTGCTCATCCAGCTCGCCGTGGTCCCCGGCGACGGCGGCCAGCCCACGACCTTCGACGCCGCCTGCCTCGCCGCCCTGCTCGACCGCTGCGTCGCCTTGGGCACCCTCCCCCACGTCGCGGTCGCCCACGACGCCCTGGACGCCCGCGCCCGCGCCATCGTCGACGCCCTCGCCCCCCTGGCAGCCAGCCGCGACCTGCCCTTTTACGCCATCGACCCCCACGGCGCCGCCTGCCCCGACGCGGGCGCAAACCCCATCCGCTTCGACGCCTGCATCGCGCTCACCCACGTCCGCCGCGCCCCCTTCTCCGGCGCCATGGACCAGACCCCGTCGCTGCTCCCCAAAGGCGACCGCGCCACGCTGCTCGCCACCGCCGAGTCCCGCCTCACAGGCGAGACCGACCCGGGCCCGCCCAGCTTCTGGCTCTACAACCTCTGGGCCCCCCGCGGCACCCCCGATCTGGTCAGCCCCCTGCCCGGACACCAGACCCTGGGCCTCGGCCGCGCGCTCTTCGCCGACCTCTGGCTGGCCGACCTCCCCGACCGCGGCCTGCTCATGGCCGCCAGCGACCCCCTGAGCCTCGACCGGGCGGCGGCGGACCTGCTCGATCTCGACCTGGGCGCGCTCCCCCTGCTGGGCCCGGCGGTACAGCGCGGCGTCCGCGCGGCCCTACCCGAGGGCGTCATGCCCGGCGGCGTGCTGCCCGCCGAGCTCGTCCGCCGCCCCCACCCACGCTGGCCGCGCGCGCGCCCGCTGACCATCTTGGGCCTCGCCACGACGACGCTCCAAAACCACACCGCCGCCCTGGTGCGCGACGGCGTCGTCGTCGCGGCCGTCCAAGAAGAGCGCCTCCGCCGCCGCAAACAGCACGGCTGGCACGCCCCCGGCCGCCCAGGCGTCACCGTGGTCTCCGACCCCACCATCCCGCTGGCCGACGCGTGGCCCCGCCGCTCTATCGCCGAGGTCCTGCGCATCGCGGGCGTGACCTTCGACGACATCGACTTCATCGCGCTCAACGGCATCCCGGCGCGCTGGTTTCCGACCTACGCCCTGACCGGCACCGAGCGCCCGCCGGTCACCCTGCGCGACGGCCGCACCTACCTGGTGCCGCACCACCTCACCCACGCCGCGTCGGCCTACCGCTGTAGCGGCATGGACGAGGCCTTCGTCTTCACCGTGGACGGGCGCGGCGAGCGCGAGACGGCCACGTTTTTCGAGGCCGGCCGCGACCGGGTGCTGCGGCGCAGCTTCGACGTGCTCTGCCACGAAGACAGCCTCATCGGCGGCGTCTACGAGTACTTCACGACGATCTTAGGCTTCGGGCATCACGGCCAGGGCTCGACCATGGGGCTGGCGGCCATGGGCGAGCCCGGCTACGACGTCAGCGCCTTCCTCTCCGCGCGCTCCCGCGACGACTACAGCATCCACGACCGCGGCATCGCGGAGGCCTTCGGGCACCTCGCCCGCGGCCGCCACGAGCCCATCCGCGACGAGCACATCCGCCTCGCCGCCAGCGTGCAAGCGGCGCTCGAGGACACCGTGCTGCGCTTGCTCGAGGACGGGCTGGCCGGGCGCAGAGCCGGCAACCTATGCCTCGCCGGCGGCGTCGCGCTCAACTGCCAGATGAACCAGCGCATCCGCACCGAGCTCGGCGTTGAGAACATCTACGTGCAGCCGGCGGCCCACGACGCGGGGACGGCGGTGGGCGCGGCGCTCGAGGTGCACTTTGAGCTCACCGGCGAAAACGGCGCGCCCATGGAGCACGCCTACCTCGGCCCCGGCTACTCCGAGGCGCGAATCGCCGAGGCCATCAAGACCTTCGGGCTGGTCGCGAGCCGCCCCCACGACCTCGCGCGTGACGTCGCCGAGCGCATCGCGGCGGGCGAAATCGTCTGTTGGTTTCAGGGAAAAATGGAGCTGGGTCCGCGGGCCTTGGGCGCCCGGAGCATCCTGTCCGACCCGCGGTCCCGCGCCGTGGCCGAGCGCGTCAACCTGCTCAAAGGCCGCGAGTGGTGGCGCCCCTTCGGCCCGTCGATCTTAGCCGGGCGCGAGGCCGAGTGGTTCGAGACCCCCTTCCACACGCCCTTTATGCTCTTCACCCTGCCGGTCCGCCCCGAGCGCCGCGAGCGCATCCCCGCGGTCGTCCACGCCGACGGCACGTCGAGGCCCCAGTCCGTCGTCCGCTCGGCGAACCCCCGCTACTGGGACGTCATCTCGCAGTTCGACCGCATCACCGGCGTCCCGATGGTGACCAACACCTCGTTCAACACCGCGCACGAGCCCATCGTCTGCACGCCCGAGGACGCCCTCGCCAGCTTCATGGACCTCGGCGCCGACTGCCTCGCCATCGGTGACCACCTCCTGGTCCGCCGCGATCAACGCCGCTGATTCAGCGCCCCCAACTCGCCCCTGGGAATCATGATGTTAGCCAGCGAAACACTGCTCTTTTTCGATGATCTCATGGTCGCGCACGACCCCGGTCACGGCCACCCCGAACGTCCAGAGCGGCTCAGCTCTCTGACCGACGACCTGCGGGCCAACCCTATCGCCCACACGCGCTGGGTGGCGCCGGAGCCTGCCACCGCAGAGGATCTCGGGCTGGTGCATGATCACGCGTACATCGACGCGATGGACATGGTGCGGGGAAAGACCGGGCATCTCGACGCCGACACGGCGGTGTCGCCGCACAGCATCGAGGCGGCGTATTTGGCGGCGGGTGCGGCCATCGGCGCGGTCGACGCGGTGGTGCGGGGCGACGCCAAGCAGGCGCTGGGGCTGGTGAGGCCGCCGGGACACCACGCCGAGGCCGGGCGGCCCATGGGCTTTTGCCTGTTCAACAACGTGGCCGTCGCCGCCGCCCACGCGACCGAGGCGCTGGGGCTCGAGCGGGTCCTGATCATCGACTGGGACGTGCACCACGGAAACGGCACCCAGCACAGCTTTCAGGCCAGGCGCGACGTGCTCTTCTTCAGCACGCACCGCTCCCCGTTCTACCCCGGGACCGGCGCCGCGCACGAGTGCGGGACCGGCGCGGGCGAGGGCTACACCGTCAACGTGCCCATGCCCGGCGGGCGCACCGACGCGGACCTGCGGCTGGCCTTCGACGCGCTCCTGGTGCCCATCGCCAGCCGGTTCAAGCCCCAGCTCGTGCTGGTGTCGGCGGGCTTTGACGCGCACCGGCTCGATCCCCTGGGCGGGATGCGGCTGAGCGACGAGGGCTTCGCGGTGCTGTGCGCGCGCGCCTTGGCGATCGCCGAGGAGCACGCCGAGGGCCGCATCGCGCTGCTGCTCGAGGGCGGCTACGACCTCCAGGGGCTGCGCGAGGGCGTGCGCGCGTGCCTGGGCGTGCTGGGGCGCGAGGTGCCACCGGAGACACGCGCGGCGACCCGAGAG
>CAZNZH010000540.1:0-4457 GCA_964577445.1 uncultured Myxococcales bacterium | reverse complement strand
CTCGTCGAGGAGCAGGACCTTCGGCTGGTGGCGCAGCGCGCAGGCCAGGGCCAGCTTCTTGTACATGCCGCCCGAGAGCGCGTCGGCGCGGCGGTCGCCGAAGCGGGCGAGGCGGGTGACGTCGAGGAGGCGCTCGCGGCGGGTGCGCATGGTCTGCTTGGCGACGCCGAAGAGGCGGCCGAAGAACCACAGGTTTTCGTCGACGCTGAGGTCGCCGTAGAGGCTGTACTGCTGTGGCATATAGCCAAGGGATTCCAGGGTTTTTGACGAGCCCGGCGAGACGAGCTGGCCGTCGATGAAGGCCGCGCCGGAGTCGGGTTCGATGAGGCCGGTGAGCATGCGGATCGTGGTGGTCTTGCCGGCGCCGTCGGGGCCGACCAGGCCGTAGAGCTCGCCGGGGCGCAGCGCCAGCGAGATGCCGCGCACGGCGTCGACGGCGCCGAAGCTGCGGACGAGGCCACGGGCCTCAAGCGCCAAGCCGTCGGTGGGCTCGGGCGGGGGCGCGGCGGGCTGGCGGCGCAGGCCGAACATCAGTTGCCGGACTTCGACGGGCTGGCCGGGGCGGCGGCGCCGTCGCGCTCGGTGCCGGGGATGGTTATCTCGACAGGCATCCCCGGGCGCAACGCCCCGTCGGGGTTGGGGATGCGCACCTCCACCGCGTAGACGAGGCGGTCGCGGTCCTCGCGGGTCTGGACGTTGCGCGGGGTGAACTCGGCCTCGGTGGCGACGCGGCGAATAACGCCTTCAAAGATGCGCTCGGGCATGGCGTCGGAGACCACGTGGACGGTGCGCCCCGGCTTGGCGGCGTTCAGCTCGGCGTTGGGCACATAAAACGTCGCCTTCGCCTCGCGGATATCGACGAGGGTGAGCAGCGGGCTGCCCGGCATGGCGACCTCGCCCGGCTCGATGTTGCGGCGGCTGACCTCGCCGCGCTGGGGCGCCACCAACCGGCACTCCTCCACCGAGACCTGAGCGCGCGCCTGGGCGGCCTGAGCGGCCTCGACCTGGCGCCTGGCCGCGTCGAGCTGCTTATCGGCGACCTGCCCGCGCAGCTTCGCGGCGTCGACGCCCTCGGCGACGGCGGCGGCTTGCTTCTTCGCGGCGTCGGCCCCGGCGCCGACGACGCGGAGCTGTCGCGCCAGCGCTTGGGCTTGGGTCTTCGCGGCGTCGAGGTCCTGGTCGGTCGCGCCGCCCGACGCGTGCAGGGTCTCCACCCGCTTGGCGGCGCGGCTGGCCGCGTCCTGCTGAACCTGGAGCGGCAACGACTGGGCCCGCGCCGCCCGCGCCGACGCGGACGCCGCCTCGGCCTGACGCTCGGCCGCGTCGACGCCCTGGCTCGCCAGGGGCACGCCGACCTCCGCCGCCGCCACCGCCGCCTCCGCCGCGGCGACCCCGGCCTTCGCCTGGGCGAGTGCCGCCTCCGGCTCGCCGCAATCCAGCGAGATGACGAGCTGGCCGGCCTCGACCACGTCGCCCTCGTCGACGAGCACGTCCTTGATCCGCAGCGGTAGCCGCGCCACCACGTCCGCCTGCGTGCCCTCGACGACGGCGCTGCCGCCAGACGCCCGGCCCGCCAGCCGCGCCTGAGAGCGCAGCTCGAGGTAGAGCCCGATGGCCACCGCCGCCACCAACACCACGAATATCACCGCGAATCGCTTCATCGATCGCTCCCTTCGCCTGAGCTGCGGGTCTCGGCCACCCCGAGCGCCCGCAATCGCTCCGATGCAGCGACCGCCGCATCGAACCGCGCCTTGATCTCCGCGAGGCGCGCCTGGTCGAGCGCCTCCTCAGCCTGGCGCACCTCCAGCGCCGTCGCGGTCCCGCCCGACTCGCCGCCGCGCGCCGCGTCGAGATAGACCTGGGCCGACTCCACCTGCACGGCGGCCGACTCCCGCGCCGCCCGCGCCGTCCGCAGCGCCGCGTCCGCGTCGACCACGCGCCGCTCGGTGTCCTCCGCCGCCGCCTGCCGCAGCGCCGCGACCTCGGCCTGCCGTGCGCCCAGCTCGTCTTGCTGGCGCGACCGCAGCGCGCCGTCGAAGACCTCCCAGCTCAGCTTCACCCCGGCCGCCCAGACGAAGCCGGCCGTGTCGGTCTCCACGAAGGTCCGCGGGTACTGGTAGCCGCCGGTCGCGTAGACGTCGAGGGTGGGCAAGGCCGACCGCCGCACGGACCGCTCTTGGAGCGCCAGCGCCTCACCCGACGCGGCCAGGCGCGCGTCGGTCGGCGTGGACGCTGGGGCGGCGGCCTCTGCGCCGTCAAACCGCTCGAATCCATCGGTGAGCTCGAGCGGTGCGCCGGGCGCGAGGCCCAGCAAGAGCCGCAGGGTCGTCAGGATCCGCTCGCGGCCCTCGGTGGCGGCGATGAGGCGCGACTGTAGCTCCGCGACCCGGGCCCGCGCGCTCGCCACGCGCACCTTCGACCCCAGCCCCGCCGCCAGGCTCGACTCCGCGCGCGCCAGCACGTCCTGGGTCACGGCGAGCGCGCCCTGGGTCGCCCGCGCCACCTCGTCTTGAAAGAGCACGCCCAGATACGCCATGCGCACGGCCTGCGCGATGTCGGCCTCCCGCTCGTCACCGTCGGCCACCGCCGCCCGCTCCATCGCCCGCGCCGCCGCGATGCGGGAGGTGCGCGCGCCGAAGTCCAGCACCCGCCAGCCCGCCGTGACGCTGACCGAGGCGACGTGCGCGGTCCCGATCTCCCGGGTGATGCTCAGCGGCTCGGCCGCGCCGGGCAGCGGCTGCCCGGTGTCGATGACCAGCTCCGGCACGGGGCCCTGATAGCGGTAGGCGCCGTCCACGGTCACCCGCGGCAGCCACGCCGTCTTCGCCTGACGTGTGCGGGCGTGGGCCGCGTCCGCAGCGCGCTCCGCCGCCGTCAGCGCCGGATGACGCCCCAGGGCGCGGGTTATCGCCGCGTCGACCGAGAGCGGCGTCGCCACGGCCAGCGGGGCCGCCGCGACCCCGGCGGCGAACACCAACACGATTGCGGATGCGCGCACGATCAGCCCTCCTTGTTCTGGGCGGCGCCACGGGGGACGGCGGCTCGCAGGTCCTCGATCCCCGCCTCGACTCGGTCGAGGATGCTGTGCAGCACGGGCACCTCATCGTCGGCGAGCCGGGCCAGCACCGTCCGCACCCGTCGCGCCTGCCGCGGGGCGACCCACTTCAAGAAATCGCGTCCAGCCTTGGTCAGGACGACGTCTTTGCGCCGTCGATCCTCGGGATGCGCCTCGCGCCCCACGAAGCCCTGGCGCTCGAGCGTGTCGACCACGCCGGTGATCGTGGCGGTCGAGACGCCCGCGCGCTCCGCCAGACGTGACGGCGCCTCGCGCTGGCCCTCACTCCGCATCAGCAGAATCAGCAACTGCATCCGCGCGATGGAGATGCCGTCCGCGGTGAACTCCGCCTCGATGGCGCTGCGCAGCCCGCTGGCCACCATCAGCAAGCGCAGCCCAGCCAACACGCGAACCCCCTGCACCTTCTCGCCCTGCTCGCTGAGAAAGCCCTCGACGAACTCCGGCGGTGGGAGCTCCTGCATGAAGAGGTTCTCGCTGTCGGTCACGGAAGCGCTCCAGATCCCAAGGCCACGGCGCGTATCTTTAGGCACCTAACAATCAGGTGGCAAGTTAAAAACGACGATCCTCAGCAAAAAGTTCGGCCGCCCCCGTCTCTGCGCACCGCGGGCCCGTCACGCGGTGGTGACCCGCTCGACCCTGCGCTAGGGTACGCGAACCTGGAGGGGTGATTTGGCGGCCACCACGAGAAAATTCGGGACTTTCGGGGGCGTCTTCACGCCGGCGATCCTCACGATCCTCGGCGTGATCTTGTACATGCGCCTGCCCTGGATCGTCGGGCAGGGCGGCCTCTTCGTGACCCTCGGCATCATCGCCGTCGCCCACATCATCTCCGTGACCACCGGGCTCAGCGTCTCGTCCATCGCGACGGACAAGCGCGTCGACGCCGGCGGCAGCTACTACATCATCTCGCGCAGCCTCGGCCTCGCCCTCGGCGGCACCCTCGGCATCGCGCTCTTTTTGGGCCTCTCGTTCAGCGTCAGCCTCTACGTCATCGGTTTCGCCGAGAGCTACCTGACCGCCACGGGCTACCTCGTCACCCCCGACGCCATCCGCCTCACCGGCACCATCGCGCTGGTCCTGGTGACCGCGGTGACCTTCATCAGCACCGCCCTGGCCATCAAGACCCAGTACTTCATCATGGCGGCCATCGTCCTCTCGGTAGCCTCCATCGTCGCCGGCGTGCTGGGCGGCGAGGCACCGGTCGCCGGCCCCCACTTCACCGCCGCCGCCACCGCCGTCCCCATCACCACGCTCTTCGCCATCTTCTTTCCGGCCGTCGCCGGCTTCGAGGCCGGCGGCTCCATGTCCGGCGACCACGCCCACCCGCGCCGCTCCAACCCCCGCGGCACCCAGAGCGCCATCGGCGTCGGCCTCGTCGTCT
>CAZNZH010000539.1:0-4467 GCA_964577445.1 uncultured Myxococcales bacterium | reverse complement strand
CCGCGACCGCCTGCATCCTGGACTCCCTCGGCCCCCTCTGCGCCACCGATGGGCTCGCCGACTGCATCCCCGCCGAGCCCAACCCCCTCTGCGCCACCTTCTGCGCCCGCGTCTACGACCCCTCCCTCGACTCCTACTGCGCCCCCGAGACCGCCCTGCGCGCCCAGTGGCCCACCGCCGACTCCTGCGTCACCGCCTGCGCCGCCGCCGGCCCCGACCCCACCGTCGCCTACCGCTTCGCCGGCTGCATGGACGCCCGGGGCTGCGGCGACCTCACCCCCTGCGCCGCCCTCCCCTCCACCGACCCACCCGCCTGCGCCGCCGCCTGCGCCGCCCTGGTCACCCTCTGCGGCTCCTTCGCCGTGCTCGGCGACCCCGCCGTCTGCGCCTCCTACTGCACCGGCCTCCTCTCGCCCTACGCCGCCGGCCCCAACCCCGCCGCCAGCGCCTGCATCGCCGCCAGCACCTGCCCCGCAGACCCCGACGAACAAGGCACGCTCTGGTTTCGCTGCCTGCTCCCCAAAGACCCCGCCTGCGACGCGCTGTGCGCCCGCCTCGACGTCTGCAAAGCCAGCTTCGACCCCACCTTCGACGCCCCGGGCTGCGTCAGCGGCTGCGTCAGCGGCTACTTCGGCCCCCCCGACCATATCGCCGCCATCGCCCCCTGCGCCGCCGCCGAGCCCTGCGCGACCGTCGTCTCCTGCGTCCCGCCCGCCCCCGGCGCCGGCGACCCGCTCTGCCAGCCCCTTTGCGCCCACCTCAGCGACGACTGCGGCGCCCCCTTCGACCCCCAGTGCGACGCCAAATGCCTCGCCAGCTTCGCCGCCGGAGCCCAGCCCTACGCCAAATCCGCCTGCCGCCTCGCCAGCGCCTGCGCCGCCCAATCCGCCTGCGACCCCCTCGCCGCCGCCCCCATCCCCGCCGCCTGCCTCGACGCCTGCGCCGCCTCGCCGCTAACCTGCGGTGGCTCAGCCGCCCGCTGCCAAGGCACCTGCGCCGGCCTCCTCGCCGGCCTCCCCCTCGCCTCCGCCGACGCCCCCTGCGTCGTCAACGCCCTCGCCTCGCCCTGCGATCCCGCCGCCGCCATCGCGGCCTGCCCGACCGCCCCCTGACCTCCATCCGCCGCCCGATTTCGTGCTACACCCACGATCGCCAGCCCTCACCACGCCCAGGAGCACCCCATGTCCGCCACCGTCCCCGCCGACCTGCTCGACCTCCTCACCGGCCCCCTCGTCGTCAGCCTCGCCACGCTGATGCCCGACGGCACGGTCCAGGTGAACCCCGTCTGGTGCAACATGGACGGCGACGACATCCTCGTGAACACCGCCAAGGGCCGCCAAAAGGACCGCAACCTGCGCGCCCGCCCCGCCGTCACCGTGCTGGCCATCGACACCACCAACCCCTTCCGCTGGGTCGAGGTGCGCGGCGAAGTCATCGAAATCACTGAGGAAGGCGCCGATAAGCACATCGACGACCTGGCCGAGATCTACCTCGGCAAGCGCCCCTACCCCTTCCACAACCCCGCTGAGACCCGCGTGATCTGCCGGATCCGCCCCCAGCACGTCGTCACGATCCAGAGGTAGCGCGCGTGCCCGACCCGCAGCCGTCGACCTTCACGATGGCCCGACCCGACGACTGGCACATCCACCTGCGCGACGACGCGGCCCTCGCCCGCACCGTGCGCGACGTGTCCCGTGTCTTCGGTCGCGCCATCGCCATGCCCAACCTCGTGCCGCCCGTGACCACGACCGCCGACGCCCTGGCCTACCGCCACCGCATCCTCGCCGCGCGCCCGCCCGGCAGCTCGTTTCAGCCGCTGATGACCCTCTACCTGACCGATCTCACGCCGGCCGCCGAGATCCGCCGCGCCAAGGCCTGCGGCCACGTCCACGCGGTCAAGCTCTACCCGGCCGGGGCCACCACGAACTCCGACGCGGGGGTGACCGATCTCGGGCGCTGCTCCGGGGCGCTGGAGGCGATGGAGGAGTGCGGGCTGCCGCTGCTCGTCCACGGCGAGGTCACCGACGCCGCCGTCGACATCTTCGACCGCGAGGCCCGCTTCATCGACGAGCGCCTCGCCCCGCTGGTCGCGCGCCACCCCCGCCTCAAGGTCGTCGTCGAGCACGTCACCACCCGCGAGGCCGTCGCCTTCGTGCGCGCCGCCTCCGAGCGCGTCGCCGCCACCATCACCGCCCACCACCTGCTGCTCAATCGCAACGACCTGCTGGTCGGCGGCGTGCGACCCCACCGCTTCTGCCTGCCGATCCTCAAGCGCGAAGAGGACCGCCTGGCCCTGCTGGACGCGGCGACCGGTGGCGAGCCGCGCTTTTTCCTCGGCAGCGACAGCGCGCCGCACTCCCGCCAGCGCAAAGAGTGCGCGTCGGGCTGCGCCGGCATCTACACCGGCCACGCCGCCCTCGAGCTCTACGCGGAGGCCTTCGATTCGGTCGGCGCGCTCAAGCGCCTCGAGGGCTTCGCGAGCTTTTTCGGCGCCGACTTCTACGGGCTTTCGCGCCCCACCGAGCGCGTGACCCTCACCCGCACCAGCCGCCAGGTCCCCGCCGAGCTGCCCTTCGCGGGCGAGGCCCTGGTGCCCTTCCGCGCCGGGGGGGCGGTCGGCTGGCGCGTCGAAGCAGCCTAGGCGCAGGCCCACGGAGGCGCGATGAGCACCCTCGAGATCACAGCGATTCCCTGCCTGAAAGACAACTACGCCTACCTGGTGCGCTGCGCTGAGACCGGCGCCGCCGCGGTGGTCGACCCGTCGGCCGGCCCCCCGGTCTTCGCCGCGCTGGACGCCGCCGGTGTCACCCCCGAGGCGATCCTCTGCACCCACCACCACTGGGACCACACCGGCGGCAATAGCGCCCTGCTCGAGCGCTGGCCCGACCTCGCCGTCCACGGCCACGACTCCGACCGCGGCCGCATCCCCGGCCAGACGGTCTCTCACCAGCACGGTGCCCGCTTCTCGCTCGGCGCCGTCTCGCTGTCCGTGCTCCACATCCCCGGCCACACCCTGGGAGCCGTCGCCTACGCCGCCCCCGGCCACGTCTTCACCGGCGACACCCTCTTTCAGGCAGGCTGCGGCAGGCTCTTTGAGGGCACGCCCGCCATGATGTACCGCTCGCTCACCGAGACCCTGGGCGCGCTCCCCCCACAGACCCGCGTCTGGTGTGGCCACGAATACACGGTGTCCAACCTGCGCTTCGCCCTGCACGCCGAGCCCGACAACGCCGCCGTCAGAGCTCGCCTGGCGTGGGCTGAGGCCGAGATCGCCGCCGGGCGCCCGACGATCCCGTCGACCCTGGCCGACGAGCGTGAGTTCAACCCCTTCGTCCGCGCGGGCTCCGTCGAGCGGCTGGCCGCCCTGCGCGCCGAAAAGGACGGCTTCTGACCGGCCGGCACGCGCGGCACCCACGGGGCAGCCGCGAGCGCGTCAGGCGGTGATGCCGGCGTCATCGCCGAGGCCCAGCGAGCGCGCGATCACCTCGGCCTCGGCCGCCGCCTCCCGAATCAGGGTGTGCAGCTCGGCCGCGCTCATCTGCACAAAGGCCGGCAGCTTGGGGACCAGCACCCTCGCGACGAGCGCCTGATGCGCCTCCGCCCAACCCACCGTCCCAGGCATGACCGACGAGAACATCGCGAGGTCCGCAAATCGCACGAGGTTGGCGACCTTCGCCGCTTTGGTCCGCGGCATCGCCACCGGCGCGTCGTGGTGGTCGCGGACGGCGATGACGATGGCCTCGGGCAGGTTCCATTGGCGACACGCCGCCGCCCCCAGCTCGGTGTGGCTGATGCCGCAGATCGCGCGCTCCGTGGAGACCAGCTTCTCCGGCGAGTCCCAGTCGCCTTCCTCCACGTCACGAAACAGGTCGGGCGCTGCGTTGAACATGATGAACCGCCCCAGGTCGTGAAGCAGCGCCCCAGGATAGATCTCATCGGGCCGCAAGTCGGGGTCGTGGGCGCAGAGCGCCAGCGCACGCGCGGTCATCGCCACCTCGAGCGAGTGCCGCCAGAGGCTCTTCTCCCAAGGGTCCTTCGGGGTGAACACCTGCGTCACCGCCGCCGCGGTGACCAGATCGACGGCCCGCCCGCTCCCGATGCGCGTGATCGCTCCGCGCAGGGTGACGACAGGCGCGGCGGGCGCGCTCGCCGCAGAGTTGGCCGCGCTCAGGACGCGCGCGGCGTAGCTCGGTGCCGCCTCTATCAACGCGAGCACCCGCTCGGGGAAATCATCGGCTGCTCGACTCAGCGCCAGCAGCTTGGTCAGGATCAGCGGAAGTACGGGGAGCTCTTCGATCCTCGATTCGAGCTGTCGGCGAAGCACCACCCGATCGTTCGTGCGCAACGGACCATCCATCTTTGCCTGCTCTTCAGATTTTCTCGGGCAAACGACGACAAGGGACTCTGACCTCGAAGGCTAGCTCGGTGATGTCGAGAGAGTCAAGGGGGAGGCCGCCTGATTCCGCC
>CAZNZH010000538.1:0-4467 GCA_964577445.1 uncultured Myxococcales bacterium | reverse complement strand
TCATCGCCATGGGCACCGAGGAGCGCAACCTCATGCGCCCCGTCTACCTGGACATCGAGTTCGGCGAGCTGCAGCTCAGCCAGACGGCGACCCTCGCCTTCGGGGCGATCCCGGCGCTTCAGGGCTTCTTCGCCGCCTCGCCGGTGGTGCCGGACTTCTACCCGGTCTTCCCGATGGCCATGACGAACGCCATCCTGCTCGACGTCGACGGCGACGGGAAGTGGACGCCGCCGGGCGAGTTCCCAGCGTTTTGCCCCGTCGAGTGTACGCCCGGCGACAGCGCGGTGTGCCCGAGCGACCAGGTCTGCCTCAACCCCGAGGCGACCTGCGGCTACGACGTGCAGGGCGAATGCCTCACGGGCACGCCCGAGATGAGCATGCGCGTGATGTCGCTGTTCGAGTAGCGGCCTTGCCCTGGCGCGAGCCGCGCCCGTACGCTGCGGGAGGGCGGCGCGGGGCTGCGGGAGGGCGTTCATGGTGCGCGTTTGGTGTCGACTCGGCCCGATCGTGATCCTGGCCGCCTGTGGCGGCGGTGGCGCCGGCGATGGGATCGACGCAGCGGCTGAGGTCGCGGTGGCCGACGCCTCCGGCGATGGCGCCGCGGATGCCGCCGACGGCGTGCTGCCCGATGCCGACGTGGCGCTGGATATGGACGCGGACGGGCTGGGCGACGCCGACGCCGGCGCCCGCTCGGACTCTGAGGCCGGCCCCGACGCGGTGCCGGACGCGGACACCACCGCGGACGCCGACGCCATGCCGGACACCCCGGAGGTCACCGCCCCCGTGTGCGGCAACGGCGTCCCCGAAGCCACCGAGGCTTGCGACCAGGGCCTCGCCAACTCCGACACGAAGCCGGACGCCTGCCGCAGCGACTGCACCGAGGCCCGCTGTGGCGACGGCGTGGTCGACACAGGCGAATCCTGCGACGACGGCGACGATGACCCCCTGAACGCCTGCACGCCCCAGTGCGTCCCGGGCCCCGGTCTCTCCGCGCCCACGGCCGGCTCGGTCATCTTCACGGAGCTGATGATCAACCCGACGGCGGCCCAGGACCCGCTGGGCGAGTGGATCGAGCTGTGGAACGTCGGTTCTCAGGAGCTCTCCCTCAGCGGCTGCGTGGTCTTCGACAGCGGCACCGACGCCTTCCCCCTGACCGGACTTGTCATCCCCAGCGGCGGGCACGTCGTCCTCGCCTTCAGCGGCGACCTCGCGGTCAACGGCGGGGTCGAGGCTGACCTGGCCTACGGGTCCATGCTGCTGGACAACCTCTCCGACGAGGTCGTGCTGCAATGCGGCAACGCCGAGATCGACCGGGTGGAGTACAGCGACGCCTTCTTCCCCATCGCGGCTGGGAAGGCCATGTCCCTGGATCCGGCGTTCGGCACGGCGAAAGAGAACGACGGCTCGGTGGGATGGTGCGTCGCGGTATCCCCCTACGGCGCCGGAGATCTCGGCACCCCGGGCTTCGCCAACCCCGCCTGCGTCGCCGCGGCCCCGACCGTCGACTCATGCCGGCTCGCCTCGCCGCCCAGCCATTCCATCGTGTTGACCGAGTCCATCACCCACGGCCTCGAGATCTTCGAGCCCGGCGTCACGACCAAGGGCCCGGGCGTCGACGCGGCGCCGGGGCTGCGCGTTCAGCTCGGCCTTGGCGCCCTCGGCAGCCAGCCCGCCGACGGCGGCTTCACCTGGGTCGCCGCCGTGGCCGCGCCGGACTGGGCCGACCCCACCGGCTACGACGGCTACCTGGGGACCATCACCCCCAGCGCTACCGGGAGCTACGACGTGGCCGGGCGCGTCAGCCTGGATCTCGGCCAGACCTGGGTCTATTGCGATCTCGGCCCCCTGGGCTCCGACGACGGATATCAGCCGGCCGACGCGGTGATGCTCGAGGTCGGCGACAACCCCTGCGACGGATTTATCTGCGACTCCCCGCCTGGCGACGCCTGCGACGCCGCCGAGATCCGCGTGCTCGGCGCCACCGCCGCCGGCGCCACCTGCGAGGTGCTCGCGGGTGAGGCGACCTGCATCTACCCGCCGACCGTCACCGACTGCGGCGCGCTCGGCGCGGTCTGCCTGCCCGAGACGGCGAGCTGCGGCGGCTCGGCCTCGAGCCCCGACTCGGCCGGGCAGCTCGTCTTCAGCGAGTTCTTGGCCGACCCCCTGGCCGTCGCCGACGCGGTGGGGTTCTGGGTAGAGATCTACAACCCCGGGGAGAGCCCGCTCGACCTCGAGGGCTGCGCGTTCAGCTTGGGCGGCGAGCAGGAGCACGTCATCGACTCGCCTCTGGTCATCGGCGCTGGCGACTACCGCGTGTTGGCCGATGTCGCGGACCCGGCCATCAACGGCGGCGTCATCGTCGACCATGTGCTCAGCACCGCCCTGGACGGGCCCGCGTCCGGCGGCGGAGCGCTCGAGCTCCGCTGCGGCGACGTCGTCGTCGATTCCGTCGTCTGCCCGCCCGGCGTGTGGCCGATCGCCGCGGGGAAGGCGACGGCGCTGAGCCCCTTCAAGCGCAACGCGGTGGCTAACGACAGCGCGGCGAATTGGTGCACCGCGGTGACCCCCTTCGGAGCGGGCGATCTCGGCACGCCCGGGGGCGACAACCCGCCGTGCCCCGGGGACATCCAGACGGTCGACACCTGCCGGATCCAACCCCCGTCGCAAGCCACGCTCGCGGCGGGGACCCTGGCCAGCGTGTCCGTCCGCCTCCGCGACGCCCCGCTGACCTTCACGACGCCGGGCACCGACACCGGCGCGGCGCTCTCGGTGGAGGTCGGCTATGGCCCCGCGGGCACCGTCCCCGACGCGAGCTGGACGTGGCTCCCCGCCGAACCCGACAGCACATGGAGCGCCACCGCCGCCGGCGCGCCCGCGGGCACCGACGCGTGGAACGGCCGCTTCACCACGCCGCCCGCGGGTGAGTGGGCCGTCGTCTTTCGCGTGTCCGTCGACGCCGGCCACAGCGCGTCGATCTGCGACACCACAGGGCTCGGCGACGGGTTTTTGCCGGCGCAGGCGTGGATGCTGACCAGCGAACCCAGCGCCTGCGACCCGGACCCCTGCTCGGTCGCCCCCGGGTTGGCGTGCGACGCGGACGAGGTCGTCGACCTGGGCCTCCCCGCCGCCTGCGCCTTGGCCCGCGATGGCGCCGCGGTGTGCGCCTGGACCGCCACGGTGCAGTCGGACTGCGCCGCCCTCGGGGGCGTGTGCGCCGACGGCGGCTGCGAGGACCTGCCCCTGGCGCCGATCCCAGGCCAGGTCATCTTCACGGAGCTCGCCATCGCGCCCGGCGGCGACGAGCGGGGCGAGTGGCTCGAGCTCACCAACGTCAGCGAGGACCGCTTCATCACCCTGTCCGAGTGCGCGCTGGTCAGCGGTTCAGGCCTCAGTTGGCCGCTCGCGGGCGCGCCCTTTCAGGCGACCCTGCTGCGCCCGGGGGCTTCCAAGGTCTTCGCCCGCAGCGGCGACCCGAAGATCAACGGCGGTCTCTCCCCGGCGGCGGTCTACGCCCCCGCGTTGGCCCTGCCCAACGACGCCGGCTCCGTCTCGCTGGTCTGTGGGTCCGGGCTCGTGGACACCGTGAAATGGGACGACTCCAAGGGCTGGTCCATCCCGGTCGGCGTGCCGCTGTCCTTGGCCGGCAACCGGCTGTCCGCCGCGCAAAACGACCTCGCCGGAGCCTGGTGCCCGGGCCTCGCGTCCACCGCCGGCAAGCCCGCGGGCAGCCCCGGCGCGGCCAACCCCCTGTGCCCGCCGCCCGACGCGGTGGTGGATTTCTGCCGATTCGAGAGCCCCGAGAGCCTCGAGGTCACCGTGGGCGAGTCCTTCCCGGTGGCCGGCTTGATCACCGACTTCGGCAACACGAACCTCTCGCCCGGGGTCGACGCGGCGCCGGGCACGCGCGCTCAGGTCGGCGTCGGCGCGACCGGAGCGGACGCGCAATCGGGGGTCGGTTTCGTCTGGTTTGAGGCCGCACCCGACCCCGACTGGGAAGACCCGTCCGCGAGCCTCGCCGACCGCTGGATAGGCGAGGCGACCGCCCTCGCGCCCGGGGCCGCGGCGCTGGCCGTCCGCTTCAGCCTGGACGGCGGCGCGACCTGGCTCGCGTGCGACCTCGACGGCAGCGACAACGGCTACAGCCCGTCGCAGGCGGGTGTGCTGACCGTGAAGCCGTCGCCGTGCTCGCCGAACCCGTGTGACGCGCCGCCGACCGCGGGCTGCGACGGCGACGTGGCGAGCGTTGGCTTGGCGCCCGGCGCCTGCACCGCCGACGAGGCGGGTGGGGCGGTCTGTGAGTACGAGCAGCGCAGCGTGGACTGCGCGCCACACGGGGGTTGCGCAGCGGGCGATTGCGTCTTGGCGCCGCCGGGGCCCAAGTCGGCCGGAGACCTCGTCATCACCGAGGTGATGCGCCGCAGCGGGCTCGGCACGCCTGACGCCGGCGAGTGGTTCGAGGTGCTCAAC
>CAZNZH010000537.1:0-4472 GCA_964577445.1 uncultured Myxococcales bacterium | reverse complement strand
CGTAGCCCTTGGCGAGCAGGAACTCGGCGAGGTAGGAGCCGTCCTGGCCGGTGATCCCGGTGATCAGGGCCTTCTTCGTGTCGGTCATCGGGCGTCCCTCTCGATGGTCGGGCATCGCGTAGTGTGTCCACCGGGTTGCAGCAGGCCGGCGCGGCGACGTATCAACCCCGGGTTGCTCGCGGTGGCGCGGGCGATCACGGGCGCACCCAATTTGGCCAAAACCGCGACCAGGACCCCATTCGCGTGCCCCTGCTATTAGCAACAACCCGGCTACAGGCGCAACTCGCGCGGCCGGGCAGCGCGGGCCGGGTGGGCCGGGCGAGGATGCACCTCGGGCTGGTGCTGCTCGCGGTCGCCGCGGGCTGCGGGCCCGGCGCGGCGCGGACCGAGGCAGAGGCCAGCGGCGAGGCGGCGCGGGTGGTGTCGCTGGCGCCGTCGTTGACCCAGATGGTCGTGGGGCTGGGGCGTGGCGAGCGGCTGGTCGGGGTCACGCGCTTCTGCGACGCGCCCGGGGTGGCGGTGGTCGGGGACGCGCGGCCGCAGGTCGAGCGGGTGCTGGCGGCGCTGCCGGCGCTGGTGCTGGCGCCGCGCTACGCCTCGATGGCGGCGGACGTGGCCGGGCTGCGGGCGCAGGGGCTGGACGTGCTGGAGCTGCCGCTCGAGAGCGTCGGGGACGCGCGGCAGGCGATGTTGGCGCTGGGCGAGCGGCTGGGGGCGCGGGCGGAGGTCCAGGCCATGGTCGCAGCGCTGGACTTAGCGATGGCGGAGGCGCGGGCCGAGGCGGCCACGCGGGAGGCGAGGCCCGGCGTGCTGCTGGTCTACGAGGTCGCCGACGGCTACGTCTACACGACGGGCGGCGGCGACCACCTGGCCGAGGTGCTGGACGCCGTGGGGGCCCGAAACGTCGCGGCGGGCGGGGCGCTGACCGCGCGGCTGCCGCTCGAGCGCGTCGAGGCGATGGCGCCGGAGCTCATCATCCACGTCGCCCCCAGCGCGCGCTTCGGCGACGACGCGGCGGCCCTGGCGTACTGGCAGGCGGCGAGCCCGACCCTGCCGGCGGTCGTCGGAAGACACGTCCACGTCTGGCCCGATGGCACCTTGGCGACCCACGGGCCGGGGCTGGCGGGGGCCATCACCCGGCTGTCGGGGCTGGTCGCTCAGGTCGCCCATGACGCGCCCGCCCCGCCCGACGCGCCCGCCCGGCCCGGCGCGGCCACCGCGTCGCCGTGAGCCACCCGCTGCTGACGCCGCGCCGCCTGTGGACGGTGCTGGGGGTGCTGGCGCTGGCCACGCTGGCGGTCGCGGTGGCCGCCCTGGGCTTCGGCGCGGTGCCCATCGATCTCGGCCGCGCGCTCACCGACGCCGCCTCGACCGACCACGCGATCCTCTGGGGCCACCGGGTGCCGCGGGTCCTCGCCGGCCTGACCACCGGCGCAGTGCTGGCGGCCAGCGGCGCCGCGCTCCAAGGCCTGCTGCGAAATGCGCTCGCCGACCCCTTCATCTTGGGCGTCTCCGGCGGCGCAGCGCTCGGCAGCGCCCTGGTGGGCCTCACCGGCCTCGCGGCCTTCGTGGCCGCGCCCGTCGGAGGCTTCGTCGGCGCCGCCCTCGCGCTCTTCGCGGTCACGGCCCTCGCCGCGCGGCGCGACGGCATCTCGCCCTTGCACATCCTGCTGGTCGGCGTGGTCGTCAACGCGTTCGCGGGCTCGATGCTGATGGTGCTGCAAGCGCTCGCCGGCCCTGCCGCGGTGCAGCGCGTGCTCTTGCGCCTCATGGGCTCCCTGGCCGTGGACCCGACCGAGCCCCTGGCCCTGCCGGTGGTCGTCGCCGCGTCGGCCGTCGGCCTCGCGCTGGTCATGCGCTACGCCCGCTCGCTGGATCTGCTGGCCCTGGGTGACGACGGCGCGCGCACCGTGGGCGTCGACCCGGAGGCCCTGCGCCGGCGCCTCTTCTGGCTGCTCTCGCTACCCATCGGCGCGGTGGTCGCGGCCACCGGCCTCATCGGCTTCGTCGGCCTGATCGTCCCCCACGGCGTCCGACTCGCCCTGGGCCCGGACCACCGCCTGCTCCTGCCCGCGTCGGCCCTCGCCGGCAGCGTCTTCGTGCTGCTGGCCGATCTCAGCGTGCGCTGGCTCACCGGGCCGCTCGGCACCGAGCTGCCGGTCGGCGTGGTCACGACGGCCATCGGCGGCCCGCTCTTCTTGTGGCTGTTGCGTCGCGACGCGCGGGCCAGCGCATGACGGGCGAGACCACCACGCTGACCGCCCAGGGCCTGACCCACCGCTACGGCCAGCGGTCAGCTCTCGCCGACGTCTCGCTCACGCTCGAGCCCGGCACGGTCACCGCCATCGTCGGCCCCAACGGAGCAGGTAAATCCACGCTCCTTCGCATCCTCGCCGGCCTGCAACCCCCGAGCGCGGGCACGGTCACGGTCGGCGGCGTGCCGCTCGGGTCCCTGTCTTCGCCGGAGCGCGCCCGCCGCATCGCGTTTGCCGGCGGCGAGCCCGCCCTGCCCTTCGCCTGGACCGCGACGGAGCTGGTCCTCATGGCCCGCGCGCCGCACCTGGGCCGGCGCCTCTTCGAGACCGCCGCCGACCTCGCCCTGGCGCGCGCCGCCTTAGCCGACGCCGGCGCCGACGCCTTCGCCGACCGCCCGGTCTACGAGCTGTCCGCCGGTGAGCGCCAGCGCGTCTTCATCGCCCGAGCGCTCTGCCAGGACACGCCGGTCCTGCTGCTCGACGAGCCCACCAGCCACCAGGACCCCGCCCAGGCCGTGGCCCTGGGCGCGCTCATCCGCCGCCTCGCCGCCGCCGGCCGCACCATCGCCTGCGTGCTCCACGACCTGACGCTCGCCGCCCGGGTCGCCGACCGCGCGCTGGTGCTGGCCGCCGGCCGCGTCGCCGGCAACGGCCCGAGCGCCGAAATCCTCAGCGCCGACCTGCTGAAATCGGTGTACGGCGCCCATGTCACCGTCTACCCCGGCCCGCCCCCGGTCATCGCCTTCGGCCCCGCCGCGCCCTGATCGTCGGGGTCTGAGCGCGCCTCAGCCCAGCCGGTCCACCTTCGCCAGATCGCGCGTCATGTTCTTCTGGTGCGCCTCGATGGTCCCGCCGCCGATCTCGAGCAGCTTCGCGTCCCGCCACAGCCGCTCGACGTGGTACTCGCCGACGTAGCCGTAGCCGCCGAGCACCTGAATCGCCCGGTCCGCGACGTGTTTGGCCATGGTCGAACAGAAGAGCTTCACGCCGTCGGAGTCGATGCGGCTGCCCGCTCGCGCCACGTCCATGCGCCCGGCCACCTGGTAGACGTAGCTGCGCCCGGCCATGTACTCGGCGTAGCTGGTCGCGATGTGCGCCTGGATCTGGCCAAAGCCCGAGATCGGCTGCCCAAAGGCCTGCCGCTCGTTGGCGTAGCGGTTCATGATCTCGATGGAGCGCCGCGCGATGCCTAAGCTCATGGCCGCCAGGGTCAGCCGCTCCATCTCGAGGTTGCGCATCATGTGAAGGACCGCGTCACCCTCTTCACCGACGAGGTTCGCGGCCGGGACGCGGCAGTCCTCGAAGACCAGCTCGGCGGTGGTCGACGCGCGCATCCCCAGCTTATCCTTGATCTTTTGGCCCAGCCGGAAGCCCGGCATGCCCTTTTCGACCAAGAAGAGCGACATGCCCCGCGGCCCGCCCGTGGTGTGCGCGTAGACCAGGAATACGTCGCCCAGCTCGTGATCGCTGATGGCGCCGTTGGTGATCCACATCTTCGAGCCGTTGAGCACGTAGACGTCGCCGTCGCGCCGCGCCTGGCTGCGCATGCCCATCACGTCGGTGCCCGCGCCCGGCTCGCTGAGCCCCATGCCGCCGATAAGCTCGCCCGAACAGGCCCGGGGCAGCAGCCGCAGCCGCTGCGCGTCGTCGCCGTTCTGTGCGAGATTATTAGCAAAAAGCATGGCGTGGGCGAGGTACGACAGGGTGAACCCGGGGTCCGACGCCGCCATCTCCTCGTGCGCGATGACGGCCGCCACCGCGTCCATCCCCGCGCCACCAAAGCGCTCGGGCACCGTTATGCCCAAGAGCCCCAGCGGCCCGAGCTTCCGAAAGAGCCCCAGGTTGAACCGCTCGTGCCGGTCATGCTCTGCGGCCTGCGGCTCGATCTCCCGCAGCGTAAAGCTCCGCACCATCTCGCGCAGCGCTCGGTGCTCATCGGTGGGGTCAAAGAGGTCGGCCATGCAAACTCCCCGGGTCGGCGACGCCGCGCAGACTAGAGCCCCGAGCGCTGGCCGCGCAAGGACGGCGTGCGGGGGCAGCGGGTCCGCCGGAATCGGCGCGGGCCGCCGGCCGTTGATTACTCCCTTCTTCGACGATCGGGACCCCGCCACCTATGCTGCTTCGTATGTACGCCCTCTCATGTTTGGCGCTCTTGGCGTCGACGCTCACCGGCTGTGAGACCTCGCGCGCCCCCGCGGTGACCGCGCCGGCGCCACC
>CAZNZH010000536.1:0-4472 GCA_964577445.1 uncultured Myxococcales bacterium | reverse complement strand
GGGGGGGGGGGGGGGGGGGGGGGGGGGGGGGGGGGGGGGGGGGGGGCGGGGGGTGTCGAGGAGGCGGTGCCAGTCGGCGGGCGCGCGGCCGCGGTCTTTGACGATGACGTCGTGGTAGCGGCGCTTGACCTCGAAGAAGACCGGCGGGGTGAGGTGGGGCTGGCCGGACAGCGCCGCGGCGTCCGGGTAGGTGCGGACGCGCAGCTTGAAGCGCGTGAGCTGCTCGCGGTCGTTGGCGCGGAAGAGATCCATGCCGGCGGCGTCGAAGTAGAGGCTGTCGATGCCGTAGCGGGAGGTCGGTGAGAGCGCGGCGTGCTCGTCGAGGGCGCAGAAGGGCTGGATGGCGTCACGGACGCGGCGGGCGGTGTCCTCGTCGATGAGGTACTTGAACTCGCGGCGCTCGATATGGACCGGAGAGGCAAACAACACGGCGCGGACCCTTTCGCCCTGTTCAACCCGGGCTGCCGCAGTGTGCCTCAGTCGCGCCTTGGGCGACAGGGGTATGACGGCCGCGGGGCCGCGGCGGGGCGGCGGGACCTCAGCGAGGCGGCGGCTCTGGGCTGCGGCCGAACAGGCGCACCCAGCCCACCAACATGGCGATGCCGACGGGGTAGCTGAGCCACCAGCCGGCGTCGGTCCAGGCGACGAGGGTGTAGCCGGCCAGCGCGGCGACGGCCATGGCGAGCAGGGCGTAGGGGAGCTGGGTCCGGACGTGCGCGACGTGCTCGCAGCCGCTGGCGATGGAGCTCATGACCGTCGTGTCGGAGATGAGCGAGCAGTGGTCGCCGAAGATGGCGCCGTCGAGGACCGCGGCGCCGCTGAGGAAGAGCAGGAGCGCGCCGTCGGGCAGGGGCGCGAAGAGGTGGGCGCCGACCGGGAGCGCCACGGGGATGAGGATGGCCATGGTGCCCCAGCTCGTGCCGGTGGCGAAGGCGACGCCGCCGGCCATGAGGAAGACGGCCAGCGGGAACAGGCGCGGCGCGGTGTCGCCGATGATGCCGGCGATGTAGGGGGCCACGTCGAGGTCTTGGGTGACCGTGCGGATGGCCATCGCCAAGACGAGGATCCCGACCGCTGGGATCATGGCGATGGCGCCGCGCAGCCAGGCGCCGACGGCCTCTTTGGGGCTCAGGATGCGCTGGGTCACGCTGAGGAGGATGGCGGCGACGGCGCCGACGGTGGCGGCGGCCAAGAGCACCGTGACGCTCTCGTCGCCGACGGCGATGAAGGCCTGACCGAGCCCGCGGAGGGTGCCGAGAGCGGCCGGGGTGCCGGCGGCGGCGAGCTGGCGGGCGCCCACGAACACCGAGCCGCCGATGGTGGCCAAGACGACCAGGACGATGGGGAGGACGGCGTTGACCGAGCGGGCGGGCGCGCCCTCCTTCACCTCGACCGGGGCGAGCAGCGGGCGGCGGGAGCCGGTCTGCCGCGCGCCCGGTGAGCGCTCGCCGCGGCGCGCCATGCGCTCGGCGGTGAGCATGGGGCCGAAGTCGCGACCCATGAGCGCGACGATGAAGACGAGCAGCACGGCGAACACACAGTAGAAGCGGTAGGGCAGGGCCTCGAAGAAGAAGTCGTAGCCCCCGTTCGCGACGTCGCTGAACATGCCGAGGCTGGGCAGCGTGTCCTGGAAGTATTTGATTTCAATGCCGATCCATGTCGAGATGAAGGCGATGCCGGCGATGGGGGCCGCGGTCGAGTCGACGATGTAGGCGAGCTTCTCGCGGCTGATCCCGCGCGCGTCGGTCAGGGGGCGGGCCGCGCCGCCGACCACCACGGAGTTGGCGTAGTCGTCGAAGAAGATGGCGACGCCCATCAAGGCGGTGGCCACCTGGGTGGAGCGCACGCCGCGGGCGAGGCGGCCGAGGGAGTTGAGCACGCCGTTCATGCCGCCCACGACGATCGAGACGTTCACCATGCCGAGCAGGACGAGGGTGAAGGCGTAGACCTTGATGTTCCAGGGGTCCGTCGCGGTGCCCCAGAGGTAATGGACGGCGGTGCGCCACAGGGCGGGCATGACGGCGAAGTCCTCGACCAGGAAGGCGCCGAGGACGATGCCGAGCAGCAGCGCGGCGACGACGCGGTGGAAGAAGAAGGCGAAGATGATGCAAAGCAGCGGCGGGAGGAGCGAGAGGCCGCTCGGCACGCGGTGGCGTCGTGAAGCCGTGACCACGACCGCGCCGGAGGCGTCTTCCAGGATGGCGGAGACCGTGGCGACGGCGCCGGTCATGTCGCATCGCACCATGAGCCGACCGGTGGCGCTCGGGTCCAGGAGGCCCTTGGCCGCGGCCTCGACGGCAGCCTCGCAGCTCACGCCGCCGTCGACCTTGAGCGTGGAGGCGGGCAGCAGGCCGTCGACCATGTGGGCCTGGAGCTCGTTGGAGCCGGCGAGGTCGGAGGCGGCGCCCATCCAGGTCCGGCTCGCGAGGCGCTCGGTGTCGGGCTGCAAGAGCCCGAGCCCCCAGGTGAGCAGCACACTCACCGTGAGAAAGCCGATCCAGCGCGGCCAGCGGACGGTCATGTCCCGCAAAAGCTTAGCGCCCCTGTGGGGGTGGGTTGGTTGAGCTCGCGGGGGGGCGCGAAAGGGGCGCGCGCTCGAGAGTCTCAGGTGAGAGCTTGGGCGAAGTCGTGTTCATCCAGGGCTTGGCCTCGTCGGGGGGTGGAGCTAGCGGAGGTCCACGTGGAGATGGGTGGTGCCGGCCGGCTCGACCCGCACGTCATAGGCGCGTCGGAGGCTCCCGTCGAGGCTCTCGAGGCGCACGGCGTGGCGGCCGGCCTCGACCTCGTAGCCGTAGAGCGGCGTCTGAGCGCCCGTGTCGACGCCGTCCAGAAAGACGCGGGCCGCGGGGATGCTGATGACATCGAGCCAGCCCAGGCGCGCGCTGGGGACGAAGACGTTGCGAAAGGGCAGCTCGCCGGCGCGCTGGGTCACGGCGCGGATGACGCCCTCGGCGAGGCGGGCGTAGCGGCGGTCGGGTTGGTTCAGGGGGTCGCCGACGCGAAAGGTGTGCTCGACCCCGCCGATCGAGACCTCGATTCGCCAGGAAAATGCGCCCTCCCCCGCAGCTTCGGCGGGGATGGGCGCGTCGGGGAGGTGGGTCGCGTCGTTGCTGCGGCAGAGCTCCCAGACGGCGCTGGCCTCGCCCTGGGTCATCAGGCCGACCGCGTGCAGCGGCTCGTCGTAACCGGGGAGCTGGCGGCGGTGCACCGCCATGGTGGCGCGGCCGCGGCGGGCGACCTCGTAGCGGAGGACCGAGTACGGGGTCGGCGCCGGGTGCTCGAGGGCGAGGCGCACGTAATCGTCGTCGGCGCCGGTGGTGACGAGCGCCGCGAGTGCGAGCAGGAGGACAGCGGGGGCGCGGCGCATGGGCGGAGTATGAAGGGCGGCCGCGCGCGTTGGCAAGGGGGCCTTGGCAGGGGCGGGCGCGGCCGGTAGCGTGGGCGCGTGCACGGGATCGCGATGGCAGCGCTGGTCGTCTTGGGCCTGCAGGGCGCGCCGGTACAGACCGGGGCGGCGCTGGTCGGGGGCGACCCATGCGCGCTGGTCGAGGGGGTGCCCGGGCCAAAGGACCCGCTCCTCAGGGTGGGGCGGCTGCGGGCGGGGTTCCGCGCGATGGCGAAGGCTGGCGCGGACGCTCGGGGGCTGATGGCGGCGCACCGCAAGCTCGAGGCGACGCTCACGGGGTTGCTCGCGGAGTCCGAGCGGGTGTTCCGGGTCAACCGAGGGGCCGACGGGGACGCTACGCCCTGGCGGGACGCGCGGCGACACAAGGCGCGGGCGTGGCTGAAGCGGTGGGTGACGGCGCCGGGCGCGCCGTTGCGGGTGGGGGAGCTCGGCTTCGAGCCGGTGCCCGGGCTGCGTGCGGCGCTGATGCTGACGGCGTGTCGCGGCGGCGACCGGGAGGCCGCCATTCGGTACGGGAGGCGCGCGCGGGGCGACGACGAGGGGCAGGCGCGAGCGCTGGCGGCGTTGCTGCTGTTGGCGGCGGGGCGGACCGATGAGGCGGGCGAGCTCGAGGAGACGCTCGGTGACGGCGGGTTCCTGGCGCCTTTCGTGGGCGCCTACCTCACCGAGGACCTCGAGACGCGGCGGCGCCTGGCCGCGACGGCGAGGCGGCGGGTGACGACCCCGGCCCAAGAGGACGCGGTGCGGGCGCAAGGGGAGCGGCTGCGGCTGCCGGCGCGCCCATGAGAGCGCTGCCTGAAGATCTGGCGGCGCGCGAGGAGGTCAACGCCCGCTTCCGCGCCGAGGTCACGCGCTTCGGGCTGCGCTTTCGATGCGGGAGCTGCGCCCACGTCGTGGCGCGCGACGGCGCGTGCTCGCTTTCGTACCCAAACCCCATGCTCTCGGGCGCGATCCGGGCGATCGAGCCCGACGGCGCGCTGGTCTTCTGCAAGTACTTCGAGCTGGGCGAGGCGGACGGGGGGAGCTAGCCGCCAACCCACGAAGCGCGTGCGGTAGATGCCAACGG
>CAZNZH010000535.1:0-4481 GCA_964577445.1 uncultured Myxococcales bacterium | reverse complement strand
GGTGGCGGCGCCGGTGGGCGCCGTGGGGGTGGCGCCGCGAGCCTCGGCGGGCGCGGGCGCGGGCGCGGGCAGGCCACCGGCGGTGGGCACGGGTGAGCTCGCCAGAGCGCGACGCTCGCCGACCGCGCCGACCGCAGCACCCGCCGTGGCCCTCGAAGCCCCAGCCGCCGCCTCACTGCTCTGGCCCGGCGCCACCCCCGGCCGCGCGCTGAACCACGCCACCACGAGCGCGATGACCAGCCCCGCCACCACGGCCCGCCAGTTGAGCCCGCTCTTCTCGCCCAGGCCGCTCACTCTGCTCCACCCCCGCGCCGCCGGTGCCCCTACTTGCCGGTAAACCGCGCCTCGCGCCGCTCGACGAAGGACATCAGCCCCTCCCGAGCGTCCTCGGTCGCCATCAGCCGCCGCGCCTCGTCCTCGAGCCGCCGCGCCGCCGGCACCACGCCGTCCTCCAGCCCCGCCAGCGCCGACGCCCGCGTCGCCTGCACGGCCAGCGGCGCCTGCGCCGCCACCCGCTCGGCCAGCGCCAAGGCCCGCGCCGAGAGCTCCCCGGCCTCCACGACCTCCTGCACCAGCCCAATCCGCAGCGCCTCCGCCGCGTCAAAGCGGTCGCCGGTCAGCAGCCACCGCATCGCGTTCCCATACCCAGCGACCTGCGGCATGCGCAGCGTCGCCCCGCCAAAGGGCATGATCCCGCGCTGCACCTCCATCTGCGCAAAGCGCGTCCCCTCCGCGGCCACCCGGATGTCGCAAGCCAAGAGCAGCTCGATACCGATGGTGATGCACCACCCCTGGACCCCACAGACCACCGGCTTGGTCCGCCGCCGATCCCGCAGATCCAGCGGATCCACCCCGCCATCCGGAAAGAGCGACTCCCCCCGAGCCACCGCCGGCCCCACATCGCTCAGCTCCAACCCCGACGTGAAATGCTCGCCCTCGCCCAGCAGCAGCAAGCACCGCAGCGCGTCGTCATCCTCAAAGCGCGCATACGCCTCAGACAACCCCCGCAACATCGCCCGGTCAAACGCGTTCATCTTCGCCCCGCGGAGCAGCGTCACCACCGCCACCGCCCCGCGAACCTCAAACCCAACCCGCCCCGCCGCATCACCCGGTGTGTTCGTGTTCATGCCCCGAGCCTGCCACGCCGAGCGAACGCCCGCCAGCGAAGGCTGTGCCGGATCCACGCGGCGCAGCTCACGCCGCGACCTCGGGGCGCGGTGCGGCTTCAGAGAGGCGACCGGCAATGCCCCATCATTTCGGGTTCGATTTGCGCCTGCGGCCGCCGGGATGGGCATGCGCCTCGGGTCCAGAGCCGTAGGTGGTCTGGGCAGCGAGCGCCCCTCCTGACATGGCCGCGCGCAAGTCGTGCACAAACGGTGCAAAGCACTGCTGGCATACGTTCAAAATCGCCTCGAGCTCCGCCCCGCGCAGGATGAGTGGCGCGTCGATCGTCGCGATGTACCCGGGCTTGGGCCGGTACTTCTTGAACAGCGCCTCCACGACTCGCTTTGGCGGGTCATCACCGTTCTGGTCTTCAACGGAATTGGCCCACTTGCGCTTGATCTGATCGTTGGTTCTGAGCCGCTTTCCAAGGCGCTCTGGGGCCGCAAGAAGCAGGACCTCCAGATCGTGCTTCAAGCAATGGACGCGAAACCGAGTCTGCACTGACGCCGCTAGCTGCCGCCGATCTGCCTGGACCGAGAAGTAGCTGAGAAGTAGCGCCCGCAGCTCGCCAGGATCGCGATGAGGGTGCTGAGGAGTCGCCGGTGGTGACATCGGGTAGAGGTCGGGCAGCGCGATGACCACGTCGTTCGGGTGTTGCCATAGGTGATCTGCGGCCAGTCTAGGCACCTTGCCCAGGATCGCGTCCTTGCCACCCTGCGGCAGAAAGCTGACCCCGCAGCCCTGGGCCCGTCCTGCCGCGATCTCGGACGCCAGGAGCGCTTCGAGGGCGGCGCGGTCCGCGGTACCTTCGACATACACCAGAACCTTCACGGCAGAATCTCAAGCTCGTCGGACGCGTGCAGGCGTGCGATCGCGTCGCCGCCGAATTCCTCAACCTCGCTCCGCAACGCCTCGCTTGATGCGGGGCGAACGTAGCGCGAGACGCCGTCCTCTTTTCGCATGACCGCAATATCTTCTAGCGGGAACTGCGACAGAAGCACCGGTGAATGCGTCGCGACGATGACCTGGGTTCGCGCGGCGAGCATTCGGAACATCCCCGCCAACACCGGCAACACGCGCGGGTGCAGACCCGTCTCGGGCTCGTCGACGCACACGAGCCGCGCCACGCGCGGGGAAAGGCAGAGCGTGGCCCAACAAATCAGCCGCAGCGTCCCATCAGACAGGTCCGCCAGTGTGAGGTCGCCGTCGACGCCCTGTTCGCGCCACATGCCGATGACCGTTCCCCGGGCCCCGAACGGCTTCACGGTGAGCGAACGGAACCCGGGAACGACGGAGCGAATCTGGGATTCCAGCTCGGCCCACGCGTCTGGGGTTTCGTGTTGAATCGAGAGGAGTACCGCGCTCAGGTTGCCGCCGCGCGGGTCGAGTTGGGGCATCTCCTCGACATAGGCCGGCTTTCGTAGGTCGGCCGTCGGTGAGACATCGAATCCCGAAAAGACTCGAATGGAGGCCAGCGCCGACTGCGCACGAGCCACCGTGGCAAGATTTGGGTCCAGCACACGGCGCAACGCGAGCTCGTTGGGCTGCACGGTCCAATCCACGCGAGCACCATGCAACCGCGTCGGGCTGCGCACTACCCCCTGTCCACCGGAGAACTCCAGCAGCGAGAACGCGTCGAAGGGCTCCTCCCCGTTGAGGCCCCCGACGCTCAGGCGCTCGGTGGCAACCGTTGGCCGCCCCTGCGGCCCCCGCAGGCTCACTTCGTAGCGGAGAAGGTCCCGAAATCCGAGGTCGATTCCCACGCTAAATGCCATGTGCTGGACGCCGATATGTAGCACCTGTCTGCCAGGCACCGCCGCATCGATCTCGGGCGGCAGTGGCTCCTGAACCGCGGTGGCAAGAAATCGGAAGAACGCGAAAAGACTCGACTTGCCGCTAGCATTGGCACCCGCGATTACCGTCAGCGGTCCGAACGCAGCGCTGAACTTGAGAAAGGGTCCATATCCATCGATTTCGACCCAACGAATGAGGTGGTCCTCGGCGTCACCGGGTGCGCGTTCGACGAGGCCGGCCGGAAACGTCAGACCCAGGTCGATGGCGCGCGCGTCGAGCACCGCCTCAGACGGGACCACACCGACGATAAGACCCGTCTTGTCGTCCACGCGCTGCTGATGCCACAGGTCCACGACGTGTAGCATCGTGAGCGCGCGCTGCACCTGCGCCTCCGAGACCTGCAATTGCGCCGCAAGCCTCGTCGCTTCGATCGTCGCGGTCGGGTCGCTGCGGTAGGCATCTTGGAGCAGCGGCAGAAGTCGGGCGGCGACTTCGAGCGCGGCGCGCGCGGACCGCGTTTGAGCCTCCTGCAGTCCTCTGAGAGTCGGCACGTAGCGACTCGACAGCGACTCCAGAAAGCGCTGGCCCACCATCGAGTCAATGAGCCGGCGCTCAGCTTCGTGCTCCAACCGAAACCGCTGCATAAGTGGGTAAGAGCCGGTGCGCTCGAACTCAGCGAGGATGAGATCGAGCACCGCTCGCATCTCGTCTGTCATCACGGGCGACCCTCCAATCACTGTTGCCGGCCAGGCGATCCCGAAGCGACTGGAGCAGCCCCGACTCGATCGCCCTTTGCGCCGATGAAGGTTGCCAGCATCCAACACCAGCGACAAGACGTACGACCCATGCCGCCGCCACGACGTGGCGCCACGCATCGGCCAAACGCTGTCCGAAATCGCCCACCCGAAATCTCGCGAGGCCGCCGATCTCGGGCTAGCTTGCCGGGCATGTCCGATGCCTCTCGTACCGTCACCTGGAAGCGCCGGCTCGCGATCCTCCACGCGCTGCTGCTGCGCGGGAACATCACGACCGCCGCCGCCGCGCGACACGCGGGCTGCGACCGGCGCCAGGCCCTCGCGGACCTCAAGGCCCTGGGCCAGCACGGCATCCCGCTTTACTCCGAGGGCGACGGGCGCGCGGCGCGGTGGGTGGTGGACGCGGCGTGGCGAGAGGCCGGCATGGGGCTCGACCTGCCGACCCGCCTGGCGCTCCTCTTCGGCCGCGAGCTGGTGTCGGGCATCATGCACCAGACCCGCTTCGCCCATGCCTTCGAGACCCTCGAGAGCACCCTCGCCAGCCTGAGCCCCCAGCTCGACCCCCTGGCCAAGGACCTCGACCGCCGCTTTCACGTCGTCCACGAACCCGACAAGGACTACAGCAAGCACGGCGACACCCTCGAGACCCTGGTCGCCGCCATCTTGGCCAGCCACCGCGTGGCCCTGACCTATCGGAAGCGCTCCGGCGAGCTCCGCACCTACCCCGCGGCGGCCCCCTACTCCCTCCTTCTATATAAGAGGACCGTC
>CAZNZH010000534.1:0-4481 GCA_964577445.1 uncultured Myxococcales bacterium | reverse complement strand
GGCCATTCCACAACCAGAAGGCGACGAGGGGGACCGGGAGGAAGAAGGCGTTGTGCTTGATGAGGAGGGCCAGGCCCCAGGCGACGCCGGCCGCGAGGGCGTAGCGGCGGTCGGTCAGGGAGCGCCAGAAGGCGTAGAGCGTGGCGAGCACCCCGGCGACGATGCCCATGTCGAAGGCGCAGAGGTGGGCGTGGAAGAAGTGGCGGGGGACGAAGAGGAAGGCGAGCGCGCCCAGGAG
The DNA here is from genome assembly GCA_964577445.1 of uncultured Myxococcales bacterium. Taxonomy (GTDB): domain Bacteria; phylum Myxococcota_A; class UBA9042; order PHBI01; family JACKFB01; genus JACKFB01. Next base: position 4,243 of record CAZNZH010000534.1, on the reverse strand, counting down.
GCCCGGGAAGAAGCCGAGGGTGGCGTGGCCGAGCAGGAACGTGAGCATGACCGCCAGAGCGCCGGTGAGGACGCCGGGGAGGCGCATGGCGGTGATCTCACTGAGGATGGCGAGCGGCCGGTCTTCGAGCGCGCGGCAGCCGGTGATGACGGCGGGGGGGCCGGGGTCGCCGGGGCGGGCGCGGCAGGTCGCCAGGATCGCGGCGCGGTCGCCGGAGGCCAGGGCGAGCTCGGCGCGGTTCGGCTGGCGGCTGAGGACGGTGCCGTGGCCGAGGACGCGCGCGGGGTCATCGGTGGCCTGGCCGACCACCAGCGGACTGAGGACGACGACGGCGGCGCCCTCCTCAAAGCCGTCGGCCGCGGTCAGCCCGGTGATGGGCCACCGGTCGGGCTCGTCGCCGCGGGCCGCGCGCGGTGACCCAAGGTCGCGCTCCTTGCGCGCCAGGTGGCGCCAGCTCGCCGCGAACGCGCTCTTCATCAGCGGCGGGTGTTCGAAGTTGCCGCTCCAAATCGCCTCGACATCCGCCCGCCCCAAGGCCGCGGCGATAGCCTCCGAGCCCTCGGCGGCGTCGAGGCGAGCGAACCAATCCGCGTAGCTGCGCCCGAAGCGAAAGTAGAACGACTCATCCCGGGTCGCCCCCATGTCCAGCGTGGCCATGAGCAGCGCGGTGCTGCCGACGAAGAGCACGAACGCCCACGCCATGACCCGCTCGCGACCGCGTCCTTCCACTCGCTCTCCTCGCCCACACAGGTGCGGTCGGGACCTCAACCCGTTCCCAGGCGATTGTCCAGCGCTGTCGGTCCCGAGGGCTCGCGGTCCGACCTACTCGGCCGGATGGGCGATGGTCGTGCGCGCGCCGCTTCTCACGGTGAAGCGCTGCTCGTGGGTCACGCCCAGCGCAGGATCCTCGCAGACCACGCGGTGGCTCCCGGCGGCGAGGACGGTATCGGCGAGGTCCCATCGGCCGATGGGGCGGCCATCGACCGAACAGACCGCGCCCGAGGGCACATCGGTGATGGTCAGGCGACCCAGCCGAAAGTTCAGTCCGACGCTGTGTTCCGTCCCGTAGCCGACCTTCACCCTCTTCACCTGGCTCTCGCTGGCCACTCGAACCTCGACCTCGTGGGTGCCCTCCACCAGCGCCTCGCGGTAGGGGGTGACGCCGCGCTTGTGGCCGTCGATCCAGACCTCGGCGCCGGGGATGTTGCTGTTGACCGCCAACGTGCCCTGCCCGCGAATCGCGCCGGACGGTGCAGGCGATGGAGCGGCGACCTCAGCCGCGGCGGGGCCGGCTTCAACGGCGGCGTCGGCTCTCTCGGCGTTGTCGAGGACGTCCGGAGTGCCGGCGGCCTGCGGCGCCTCCGCTGAGTCGGGCTGCGGGGCGGTTACGGCGACCGTGGGCGAGGCGTCGCCGGCCGATTCGGGCCCGCCCTCAGCGTCAGGCCGGTCCGGCTGCGCCTCTCCCTCCGCCGGCGGGAGCGGCTCGGGTTCGCTCGGTGTCGCCCCTGGTGCTACCTCCGCGGGCGGTTCGGCCGTGGCCTGCGGCGGGTCGAGCGGGTGCATGCCGCTGGTCCCGGGCGCGGTGATCACGATGCGGTCGGAGATGACCGGCTGTGGCGGATCCTCGGCCGGCCCCTCCGTCGGCTCGTCCGGTGCCACCCAGTCCGCGCCGCCCACCGGGTCGCGCGCGCCTGTGACGTCGCCCGCGCCCTCGGTCAGGGCGGCGCGCCGGCTGTCGCGCCAGGCGAAGAAGAGCGCGGTCCCCGCCGCCACCACGAGCACGAAGAGGACCAGCGCGATGGCGCGCCGCCGGGCCATCGGCGTCGACTCGGTGCGACGAAAACCGGGGGCGCCGTGACTCGGTGCCCCGAGGTGTGCCAGATGTCCGCTGGCGACGCCCACGCCGCCGAGCTTGCCCGCCTCCCGGAGGGTCGGCGGTGAGATGGAGGCGTTGGACACGGCGTCCAGATGCGACCGCGAGGGCCTGCGCGTCATGGCGGAGATCGGGCGCGCTGCGATCCCCACCGGTGTGACGCTGACCTCGGCGTGGAGCGCGTTCAACCACCGCACGTCGTCTGGGGTCCCCCGCGCGACCCGGCGCACGAACTCGCCGATGTCGGACTCGCCGATGTACTGCGCGTGACCCTGGATGAACTGCTCAAGTTCCCGTTGCATATCGCGGCATTGCGGGTAGCGCTGGTCGCGGTCCTTGACCAGCGCGCGCAAGATGATCGCCTGGAGATCCAGCGGCATGTCAGGCGCGCGCTCTCTGGGGAGCGGCGGCTCCTGGGTCATGATGGCCGACACGGTCCCCAGGCCGCTGGACTCGCTGAACGGCCGCGTGCCCACGCACGCCTCATATAAAAGGATGCCGACGCTGAAGATGTCGCTGCGCCCGTCCAGCGGCTGGCCCTGAATCTGCTCGGGCGACATGTAGCAGAACTTGCCTTTGACCACGCCCGAGCTCGTCTTGGTCTCGTTCGTCGCTGCCTTCGCGACGCCGAAATCGATCATCTTCACGGCGCCATTGTACGAGACGAGCACATTGTCGGGACTGACATCGCGATGCACAAGACCGATGGACCGCCCGTCGGCGTCGGCGAAGGCGTGCGCGTAGTCGAGACCCGCGCAGACGCTGGCCATGATGCGCGCGACGTAGTGGTACGGCAGCCGGAGCCCGAGCACGGCGGCGCGGTCCATCAGGTCGCCCAGCGAGATGCCGCGGATGTACTCCATCGCGATGAAGTAGGAGCCGTCCTCGTAGCCGAGCTCGATGATCTGGACGATGTTCGGGTGCGCGAGCCGAACGGCCAGGCGCGCCTCGTCGAGGAACATCTCGATGAACTGCTCATCGCGGGCGTGCTGCGGGAGGATCCGCTTGACCACCAGCTCCTTCTCAAAGCCGGCGGGGCCCTCTTGGCGTGCCCGATACACCTCGGCCATACCGCCGAGGGCGATGCGTTCGAGCAGCTCGTACTTTCCCAGGCGGCGCAGCATCTATGGTCCGACGTCTCTCAGGTGGAGCACATCGGGTATGCTCCGACGTCTCTCAGGTGGAGCACATCGGGGGACGAAAAGGCAGCAGAGACTGACGGGCTCTGACGGTCGGTGCTCGCGGCGGAGCATAGCGGTGGCGGAGCGAGATCGTCAACGACGCCCGCCAGCCCTGAGTCCACCGCCTGGGCCGCGCGCGTCATCCGCGACCTGCCGACTTCGCGAGCTGGTCGCGGACAAAGCGCGCGGTGTGCCCGTCGGAGCTCGCCGCCACCTCCTCCGGGGTCCCGACGGCGATGACCTGGCCGCCGCCGGCGCCGCCTTCGGGCCCCAGGTCGATGAGGTAGTCCGCGGTCTTGATGATGTCCATGTGGTGCTCGACCATCACGACGGTGTTTCCGGCGTCGACGAGGCGCTGCAAGACCAGGAGCAGCCGCTCGACGTCGGCGAAGTGCAGGCCCGTGGACGGCTCGTCGAGGATATAGATGGTGCGCCCGGTGCCGACCCGGGCCAGCTCGCGAGCCAGCTTGACGCGCTGGGCCTCGCCTCCCGAGAGCGTGTTCGAGGCCTGCCCCAAAGCCACATACCCCAGCCCGACGTCGTGCAGGGTCTGCAGGATCCGCCTGGATCTCTTGTGGTTTTGGAACAGCTCCAGGGCATCGTCCACGGTCAGCCGGAGCACGTCGGCGATGGTGAGGCCGTTGTAGCGCACGCGCAGCGTCTGGGCGTTGAAGCGCTTGCCGCCACACGCCTCGCAGGTCACGAACACGTCGGCGAGGAAGTGCATCTCGACCCGAATCGCGCCGTCCCCCGAGCAGGTCTCGCAGCGCCCGCCCTTGACATTGAACGAGAAGCGCCCCGGCTCGTAGCCGTACATCTTGGCCTCGCGGGTCGAGGCGAAGACGCGGCGGATCTCGTCGAAGAGCTTCGAGTAGGTCGCCGGGTTCGAACGCGGCGTGCGCCCGATCGGCTGCTGGTCGATGTCGACGAGCTTGTCGACCAGCTCGAGCCCCTCGATGCGGCGATGGGCGCCCAGGGGCTCCGTGGACCCGTGCAGCCGCCGCATCAGGGCCGGCCGCAAGATCTGCTCGATGAGGGTGGACTTCCCGGCGCCGGACACCCCCGTCACCACGGTGACGACGCCCAGGGGGATGTCGACGTCGATGTTGGCGAGGTTGTTTTCCCGCGCCCCGACGATGCGGATATAGCCGGCGGGCTTGCGGCGGGTGGCCGGGACCGCGATCTGGCG
>CAZNZH010000533.1:0-4482 GCA_964577445.1 uncultured Myxococcales bacterium | reverse complement strand
CACGATGACCGGGTTTCGGTGGTAGCTGCCATAATGCCGCAGCGCCGACCCGATGATGCGCGCCGGGTTGCCCTCCAACACCGTGTCGGTCGCCCGTATCTGCCCGGCCTCCGTCCGCTCCCGCGTCGTCACGGCCACGGCGCGGACGCGCTCGGCGAAGATGCCCATCTCGATGCCGGTGCCGTCTCCGCCGGTGCGCAGCAGCCGGTACAGGTCCATGGTCGGGTGGCGCGCCTTGAGGTACTCGAAGAGCGTGAACGCCACCAGATTGGTCGACAGCGCCACGTTGTGCTCGCGAAAGGCCCGCGCGATCGCTTCGCCGGCCTCGCGCACGTAGACGCGGTCACGCTGCGGGATGTGCGCCGGCCGCCCGGTGTCGTCGAGCACGTAGCGGCTGATGTCCACGCGGCGCCCGCGCGAGTCGATGGACTCGCCGTCTTCGTCCACGCGATTGCCGAAGACGTCCAGCGGGCCGGCGATCCGCAGCACGATGCGCCCGTCCATCGCCAGCACGTTGCGCAAAAAGCGCCTGACCTGCTTGGGGCGAAAAGACTCGTCGTCGGTGATGATGTAGCGCGACTTGCCGACCAGCTTGAGGTGGTCTTCGATCAGGGTCTCGGCCTCGAGCACGATCTCGTAGCTGGTCGTGCAGGGCACCACGAAGATGCGTGGCCGCGCGCGACCGCGGATGAGGTTATTGATGTAGGCGTGGACGCCGCTTGAGAGCAGGCCGAGCTTGAGTCGCTGCTCGATGACACCCGAGCGCGCGCGGGTGCCGCCGGGAAAGAAGAGCTGCGACTGGCCCATCTCCAGCGTGACCGTGGCGTATTCCTTGAGCACATCCTTATATAGGGGCGCGGTCTTCGTGCGGTCGACGCGGTAGGCGCCCAGGTTTCGCATGAAAAACGAGAGCAGCGGGTTCGCGAAGAGGTTGAGGCCGGCGCCGAAGGTGAAGGGCTTGAGCCCCATGGCGAAGAGCGCCCAGCCGATGACCACCGAGTCGAGGTTCGAGACGTGCGTCGGCGTCAGGATGACCGTACCCAGGCGTTCGGCGCGGCGGAGCCCCTCGACGTCGCCCTCGATGCGCACGGTGTCGCTGAGATCGGGGATGCCTTTGGACAGCAGGCGTTGCGGGCTCATCGCGTTGAGCAGCAGCGGCAGCGCTCGCGGCAAGACGCTGGTCGAGAGGCGGTAGACCGCGTCGCGGAAGTTGCCCAGCACCTCGGCGACGAATCGCGCGATGATCTCCTGGAGCAGCCGCCGGAGATCGGCCTCGCCGGCGGTCCCCAAGCGCAGCTTCACCTGGCCCCAGAACGCCAGGTCCGCGTCGCGGTTGGGCGCGCCGGGGTTGAACTCGAGCCGCTTCTTCTCGTGGTAGAGGGTGTCGTTGACCAGCACGTCCAGGGGCAGCCCACCCGGCACGGCCGCTTGCTGCAGGCAGGCCTCGAGGATGCGCGACTGCACCTCGGTGACGACGGCGTCTCGGATCTCGTTGCGCATGACGTTCTACCCGCGCTCGATGCGCTCGACGGCGAGGGTGAGCTCTTCGACCAGGGTGTCGGCGCCCTTGCCGTCCATGGTCATGCCCTTCCACTTGGTGGGCCACGCCTCGAAGAAGTTGTAGCGGACGATCTCCGAGCCGTCGTCGGCGCAGATGATGACCGAGCCCGAGCGGCGGTCGACCTGCCCCGCGATGACGGTCTTTCGCCACGCCCACAGCTCGGGGTTGTTCGAGTAGCCGCGCTTCAGCGTGATCTCGGTCCACTTGGTGCGGCCGGGGCGCTTGCGCTGGATCAGGTCGACCGAGCCGCCGTAGGTGATGACCTCGGTCTCCGACCCGATGCCCTCCATCGCCTTGAACGAGGCCGAGGTTAAGCCCTCGATTTCAATGCGGAAATTGAAGTTTCCGATGTGGTCGTGGCCGCGGCCCCAAAAGCCCATCGCCGCCCGCTCCGGTCGTGGTTCCAAGCTGGGTCGGAGTCTACACGAGCCGATCGACCTCGCCCACCCGTCCGCGAACCTGCGGATTGCGCGGGGTCGGGGCGCTTGCTACCCTTCGCGCGCCCGAAAGGAGGGACCCATGCACCGACTACCCCTGATCTCCATCGTGCTCGTCGTGTTCCTGGCCGCCTGGGCTGGGTGCGGCGACTCGGGCGTCGACAGCGGCCTCGGACAGCTCGGCGACACCGGTGGGTTGGACGGCTTGGAGGGCGGGGACCTCGCCCTGGACGCGACCGCGGACGCGCAGCCCGACGCGGACCCCCAAGGGGAGGTCCAGCCCGGCGAGGACGCCGCGGGGGACGCGGGCCCGGGCGAGGACAGCGCCGGACCGCCCGATTCGTCAGGCGCCACCTGCGGAAATGAGATCTGCGAGCAGGGCGAAAACGCGCTGACCTGCCGCAAGGACTGTAAGGCGACCGGGGCGCTGCTCTGCCTCGCGACCGACTGCAAGAGCGCTCTGGACGCGTGCTTCGAGCTGCCGAGCTGCGTGACCAGCGCCGCGTGCGCGCTGGACTGCACGGACGAGGCGTGTCGGGACGCGTGCCAAGACGGGCTCGCGGGGGCGACGAGCTTCGTCGTCGATGGGCTGGTGAGCTGCGGCGAGGACGCGGACTGCTTCGCGTCGGCGGGCACCTGCCCAGGCGCGTGCGGCGAGCTCGTCGAGGGCGCGACGTGCCAGTGCCAGGACGACTGCGAGGTCTTCAACGACTGCTGCGAGGGCTACGAGGCCGAGTGCGCGGGCGGCGTGACATGCGCCGAGGACAAGTGCCCGACGGAGCTCGCGGCGTGCCAAGCGCTGCCCGAGTGCAAGGCGGCGGTGGCGTGCGCGGCCGCGTGCACCACGACGGCGTGCGTTGTCGCGTGCGGCAGCGGCAAGAGCCAGGCGGTCCTGACCGCGGTGCAGGAGCTGCGATCGTGCACCAAGGCCGAGTGCGCGCCGGCGGGGCCCGTCTGCGGCGACGGCACCTGCAACGAAGGCGAGACGACCGAAAACTGCGCCGCCGACTGCAAAGCCGGCGGGCCGGTCTGCGGCAACGGAAGCTGCGAGGCGACCGAGACGCCCGCGAACTGCGCCGCCGACTGCAAGGCGGGCGGTCCCGTCTGCGGCAACGGAACCTGCGAGGCGACCGAGACGCCAGCCAACTGCGCGGCCGACTGCAAAGCCGGCCCGGTGTGCGGCGACGGAAAGTGCGAGGCGCCGGAGACCAGCGCGACCTGTGCCGGCGACTGCCCTACCAGCGGCCCCAAATGCGGCGACGGAACGTGTGATTTTCTTGAGGAATTCTTGTGTCCTGGGGACTGCGGGTCGACCACGCCGCAGTGCGGCAATGGTCAGTGCGACTTGGGCGAAAACCCTGACAACTGCTCCGCTGACTGCCCCGCCCCGCCGACAGGCTGTGGCAACGGCACCTGCGATGCCGACGAGACGCCCAAGAACTGCGGCAAGGACTGTTCACCTTCCTCGGCGGAGGACTTGGTCAAGTGTCTGAGCGACGCGTGCCCCAAAGAGTCCACAGACTGCTCAGCCTCTCAGCCGTGCGCCGACGCCCTGGATTGCGTTCTTGGATGCGCGAAACCCGATTGGAGCTGTCTCAGCGGCTGTGCGGGAAACGTCCTTTTGCAGCCCGCGGTCGGAGCTCTGGCGGGATGCGGTTTCACAGCAGGCTGTCTGCTCGGAGCTCCATGAGCGGCCAAGCTGCGACGCACGAGGCTAAAGCGGGCAGGCGTGCGGAGCCAGGAACTGCACTCGTGTGAGAGTACGAACCTGGTCTTCGCCGGGTTTTGAGACATCGCAGAAAACCGCTCCCAGCAAGTCGATGCTCGGGTACTCGCAGGGAGCGCTTGGGTCCACCGTCGCCACGTCCGCGATCTCGCCTGTCGGCGTCAGGTGAGCCAAGAATGCCATGATCTCCTTTGGATTCGTCCCCAGCGGATACACAGCCCCAGTGGGTGCCTGGACCGCCTGCCCGTATCCCTGGCCAACCGCGGCGCCGTCAGGGCCGAGCGCCGCTTCGGCGATCCCCCCGAAAGGGTCACAGTGGAGAGGCCAGATCTGCTTGCCCGATGGATCGAGACGAATCGCGCAAAACGAAGGGAGAATCGGACTTGTTGGGTTGGTCGACGCACTGACCGTTCCACCTACGCCGTCTGTGACGCTTATCCCGATGGCAGACGCTACGAAGGCGAGTAATCCACTCTCTGCGTCAACGCTGATGCCGGCCACCCGCGCGCCGTACGGACCGTCGATGGAGGCCACATACACAGGCGCGCCATCCGCGGCGAACGCGCCTACAAGCACTCCGACGGATCCTAGCGGCTGGTACGGCTGGGCCAGCGGTCCGCCAAGCCACGCCAGTCCCGCCGCGTCCAGCGCAACTGCGAAGCCGCCGCCATCGGCGCCGCGCGCCCTGACCAGGGATTCCACAGGGGTGCAGCTCCTCCCAGATCAGCGTCCAAACGGCGTTTCAGCCAGTGTTGGCA
>CAZNZH010000532.1:0-4493 GCA_964577445.1 uncultured Myxococcales bacterium | reverse complement strand
CTGACCAGCGCCATGATGCTGCGCCACCTGGGCCGCCGCGACGACGCCGCGCGGGTCGAGCGCGCGGTCGATGCGGTCTTGGCGGCGGGCTTTACCACGCCCGACCTCGGCGGCGCGCTGTCGACCCAGGCCGCTGGCGACGCGGTCGTGGAGGCGCTGAAGCACCAGTAGTTTACAGGCGAGTCGGCCCCCAGCGCCGCCGAAGGCCCGGCCGTTGGGTGCCCCGGCGAGCCGTGATATGAACCCCGAGCCAGCGGTCGCCGCGCGCCCGTACAGATCCCCGGAGGAACCATGAACTCACTCGCCAAAGACATCGTCATCGTCGCCGCGAAGCGCACCCCATTCGGCGGCTTCAACGGGAGCCTCGCGTCGCTGTCGGCGACCGACCTGGGCGTGCACGCCGCCAAGGCCGCGCTGGAGGCAGGCGGCGTCGACCCGTCTGACGTCGACGCGGTCGTCTTCGGCAACGTCATCCAGTCCTCAAAGGACGCCATCTATCTCGCGCGGCACATCGGCCTGCGGGCCGGCGTCCCCGAGGCCGTCCCCGCGCTGACCGTGAACCGCCTCTGTGGCTCCGGCTTTCAGGCGGTGGTGAACGCAGCGCAAGAGATCCTGACCGGGCAGGCCACCACGGTGCTCTGCGGTGGTGCCGAGTCGATGAGCCAAGCGCCATTCGTGATGTGGGGCGCGCGACAGGGCCTCCGCCTCGGCGACAAGCCCATGAGCGACTACCTGTGGGAGGCGCTCTTCGACACCTACGCGGGCGCGGCGATGAGCCAGACCGCCGAAAACCTCGCCAAGCGCTACGAGATCGACCGTGAAGCCTCCGATGCGTACGCCTTGGTGAGCCAACAGCGTTTCGCGGCGGCGCAGAACGCCGGGTATTTCGACGCCGAGCTGACCCCGGTCGTCGTCCCGTCTCGAAAAGGAGACATCACGGTGTCTCGAGACGAGCACAACCGCCCCGAGACGACCCTGGCGACCCTCGCCAAGCTCCGGACGGCGTTCGGCGAGGGCGGCATCATCACCGCGGGCAACGCCTCCGGCATCAATGATGGCGCCGGGGCCGTCGTGGTCACGACCGCCGAGCTCGCCCGCGAGCGGGGCTACAAGCCGCTGTGTCGTGTGGTCTCGTGGGGCGTGAGCGGGTGCGACCCCAAGATCATGGGCATCGGGCCGGTGGGCGCGGTGCGCAACGCGCTGCGCATGGCGGGGGTTGAGATCGGAGACGTCGATTTGGTCGAGGTCAACGAGGCCTTCGCGCCGCAATATCTCGCCGTCGAGCGGGAGCTGGGCCTCGACCGCGAGCGCACCAACGTCAACGGCGGCGCCATCGCCGTGGGTCACCCGCTGGCCGCCTCGGGCGCCCGCATCACGGCGCACCTCGCCCATGAGCTGCGGCGCCGGGGGGCGCGGCTCGGCATCGGCTCGGCATGTATCGGCGGCGGACAGGGCATCGCGCTGCTGCTCGAGACGGTCTGAAGATGGGACACCCCGACGAGGACGAGCTCTTCTACGACTGGAATCGCGTCGGGTTCGAAGGCCCCTTGGTCCAAGGCCGGATCACCGTGTTCGACGAGACCTTGCGCGACGGGATCCAGTCGCCGAGCGCGGTGGATCCTTCGATCGAGGACAAAAAGCAGATCCTGCGCTACATGGCCCGCCTCGGGATCCGGTACGCGGATATCGGGTTGCCGGGCGCCGGGAGGCGGGCGGTCGAGGACGTCCAGGCGCTGTGCGAGACCATCCGCGACGAGCGTCTGCCGATCCGCGCGGGGTGCGCGGCGCGAACGCATCCCAACGACATCCAGCCGATCATCGACCTCTCGCGCGAGACCGGGCTACAGCTTGAGGTGCTGACGTTTTTGGGCACCAGCCCCAATCGCAAGTACGCCGAGAGTTGGGACCTCGACAAGCTCCAGCGGTTGGTCGGCACCGCGGTGGATATGGCGGTGAAGGCCGAGCTGCCGGTGGCCTTCGTCACCGAAGACACGGTCCGCTCGAGCCCCAAGACCTTGGAGCGCCTCTTCCGCACGGCCATCGACCACGGCGCCGAGCGCCTGGTGCTGTGCGACACCGTCGGCCACGCGACGCCCGACGGCATCCGGGCGCTGGTGGAGTGGACGCGCGAGCTGGTCGAGCGCGCCGGCGCGCCGGTCGGCCTGGACTGGCATGGGCACAACGACCGCGGGCTGGCCGTGGCAAACTCGCTGTATGCCGCGCAGTACGGGTGCGACCGCATCCACGGGACGGCGCTGGGCATCGGCGAGCGGGTCGGCAACGCGGCGCTGGACCAGATCCTGGTCAACCTGCGCCTCCTCGAGGCGGTGGATTGCGACCTCTCGGTCCTGATGGCGTATTGCCGGGCGGTCAGCGAGGCGACCAAGACGCCGATCCCACGCAACTATCCGGTCGTGGGCGAAGACGCGTTCCGCACCGCGACGGGGGTTCACGCCGCGGCCATCATCAAGGCCCGTGAGAAGGGCGACGCGTGGTTGGCCGACCGCGTCTATTCGGGCGTCCCGGCCAGCATGGTCGGCAAGCACCAGATCATCGAGATCGGCCATATGTCCGGCGAGTCGAACGTGACCGCGTGGCTGGCCGACCGGGGCTACGAGCCAGATCCCGCCTTGGTGGCCGAGGTGTTCCGCGCGGCCAAACGGTCCACGCGGACCCTGCACGACGACGAGATCCTCGCCATCGTCCGCGGCTTCACCTCGGCACCGGGCGAGGCGTAGGCACGCCTTTGGGCTGAGCGCGGCGAGCGCAGCGGCCGCGTCCCGGCAGCCACCCGACTCCCTAAAGCCGGGTGGCTGTCATTTGGGAAGCAGCTAGAAGCAGCGCTGAGTCCGGGTCTCGGTCTTGTCCGCGCAGAAGTTGAACGACTGCGTGTGGCACCCGGACTGCCAGGTCTTGGTCTCGCCGCAGGCGGCGATGCCGCCGCGCCACCCGGTCTTCCCGCCGTCACAGATCAGACCGAAGATCGCACCGGAGCACCCGCTACCAAGGGCGGTGTACTCGCGCGTCTCGATGCCGTCGCAGTTGTAGTCGAACCCGCCTCCGGGCAGCGGGACCGTGTTCCATCCGGCGGCGCCCGGGAACGCCAGCTTCGACTTGTCGTTACAGTCCTGGTCGTTGGTCGCCGTGTACTTCGTCGCCACGTTGGGCGCACACGCCGAGATCGCCGGCTTGGACCCGTCGCCGAAGCCGTCGCCATCCCCGTCGTAGTAGTACAGCGCGTTCATCGCCGTGTCCTCGTCGGTGATGCCGTCGCAGTCATTGTCGAGACCATCGCAGACCTCGCTGGCGCCCGCGTGTGTGTTGCTCGCGAGGTCGTTGCAGTCCCCGCCAGCGAAGGAGATGGCCTTGAACAGCCCCGTGGGCGCGCACAGGCACTTCCCGGGCGCGCCATCGGCGTAGAAGCCGTCTCCGTCGAGATCGATGTGATAGAAAAGGCAGCCCTGAGCGCCCTCTTCGTCCGTCAGGCCGTCGCAGTCGTCGTCGATGCCGTTGCATTTCTCTGCCTGGCCCGTCGAGACGTCGGGGTTCTTCGGCTGGCAATCGGCCCCGTTCAGGACGCCGTCGTTGTCCATGTCGTCGTCGCAGACGTCTCCGTACTTGTCGCCGTCGTAGTTCGCCTGGTCGAAGTTCGCGATGAGCGGGCAGTTGTCCGCCGCGTCCGGGATCTGGTCGCCGTCTTTGTCGCCGTCGCAGGCGTCGCCGAGCGTGTCGCCGTCGGTGTCGGTCTGCGACTCGTTCCAGATCAGCGGGCAGTTGTCGAGCGCGTCCGGCACACCGTCGTTGTCGTCGTCGGGGTCGCACTCGTTGCCGATGCCGTCCTGGTCCGGCTGGTCGGCCTGCCCCGGGTTGTGCACCAGCGGGCAGTTATCGATCGTGTCGGGCACGCCGTCGTTGTCGTCGTCGGGGTCGCAGGCGTTGCCCATGGAGTCGCCGTCGGTGTTGAGCTGGTCGGAGTTCGGCACGGTCGGGCAATTGTCCGCGAGGTCGTTGACGCCGTCGTTGTCGTCGTCGGGGTCACAGATGTCGCCGATGCCATCCTTGTCGAAGTCCTCCTGAAGCGGGTTCGCGTCGAACGGACAGTTGTCGACCACGTCGGGCTTGCCGTCGTTGTCGTCGTCGGCGTCGCAGACGTCGCCCTGGGCGTCCTTGTCGTGGTTGGCCTGGTCCGGGTTGAAGTGCAGCGGGCAGTTGTCGACCCCATCCAAGGCGCCGTCGTTGTCGTCGTCGGGGTCGCAGACGTCGCCGATGCCGTCCTTGTCGTTGTCGGCCTGGTTCGGGTTGAAGTCCTTCGGGCAGTTGTCCTGCGAGTCGATGATGTCATCGCCGTCGTAGTCGAAGTCGCAGACGTCGCCGATCTTGTCGCCGTCGGTGTCCTTCTGGTCGGCGTTGTAGACCAGCGGGCAGTTGTCCTGCGTGTCCAGTACCCCGTCGCCGTCGTCGTCGCTGTCACAGACGTCGCCGATCTTGTCGCC
>CAZNZH010000531.1:0-4496 GCA_964577445.1 uncultured Myxococcales bacterium | reverse complement strand
CGGCGGCGCCGACGGGGCATCGGAGGACGCGCCGAGCCTCGGCTCGGCCGCGCGCCTGGTGGCCGACGACCCCTACGCGCGCCGCTTGCTGGTGCTGCTCTTCAGCGTCGCGGGGACGCTGACGCTGGTCGATTTCCTCTTCAAGAGCATCGTCGCGGCCGAGGTGCCCGCCGCCGAGCTGGGGGCCTTTTTCGCGAGCGTGGCCCTGGCGTTGAACGTGCTCTCGCTCTTCAGCCAGCTCGTGCTCGTCCGGTTCCTGCTGCGCCGCTTCGACGTTCACGCGGCGCTCAGCGTGCTGCCGGCGCTGATGGCGCTGGGCGGGGCGGGCGTGCTGGTGCTGGGCGGCCTGCCGGCGGTGCTGTTCCTGAAGGGTGCCGACGGCAGCCTGCGCTACTCGCTCCAACGCACGGCGACCGAGCTGCTCTTCGTGCCGCTGCGCGCCGAGGTGCGCAGTCGCATCAAGGCCTTCGTCGACGTCGTCGGCCAACGCGGCGGGCAGGCGTTTGCGTCCGTGCTGATCCTCGCCTTGACGGCCGTGGGGGCGCCGCTGACGGTGGCGGCGGTGCTGCTCGTGGTGGCGTCCGGCCTCTGGCTATCGGCCGTGTTCGAGCTGCGCGTGCACTACCTCAACATCTTCAGGCGCCGGCTGCGGGCGGGCGAGGTGTCGACCAGTGACTTCCCGGAGCTCGACGTGGCGTCTCTCGAGACCCTCTTCGTCGCGCTCGGGAGCGAAAACCCCAAAGAGGCCGTGGCGGCGCTGGAGGTGCTCGCGAGCGAGGAGCGGACGCGCCTGGTGCCGACCTTCATCCTCTATCACCCCGTGCCATCGGTCGTGGAGCGGGCGCTCACCCTGTTCACCGAGCAGGGGCGGGCCAGCGCGGTCCCGGCCATCGACCGGCTGCTGCACCACCCGCAGGCGCGGGTGCGCGCGGCGGCGGTCGGGGCGCGGGCGGCGCTGGCACCCGACGCGGCGCTGCTGAGCGCTCTCTTCGACTCGGACGCGTCCCTCGAGGTGCGTGCGGCGGTCGTCGTCAACCTGCTGGTCGAGGGCGTCATGGGCGAGGAGGAGGCGCGCGGAAACGTCGACGCCATCCTCGAGATGGGGCCGGATTCGGCCAGGGTGGCGCTCGCGGAGGCCATCGGTCGGCGGGCCGCGACGGGGTTCGATTCGGTGCTGACGCGGCTCGCGGAGTCGGCGGCGACGGCCGTTCGAGTCGCCGCGATTCGCGCGATGGGGGCGGTGAATTCGGAGGTGTTCTTGCCGACGATCATCGCGGCGCTCGGTCCGGAGGCGACCCGCCCGGCGGCCCAAGAGGTCCTCGCTGGGATGGGGGCGGCGGCGTTTCGCGCGCTCGAGCATGCGCTGAATGACCATGAGCTCCCCGAAGTGGTCCGGTGGACGCTGCCGGCGACCATCGCGGGGCTGAACCCAGGGCGTGCCGCGGCGCGGCTGCTCCAACAGCTCCCCGACGAGTCCAGCGGCATGGTGAGGTACCGCATCATCTTGGCGCTCGAGGCGATGACGCTGCGGGATCCCGCGCTGCGACTGGACCGCGCGCGGCTGGACCAGGCGATCTCGGGGCACGTGGGGCGGGCGTACCGCTACTTGGACCGCAGGCTCAGCCTGGAGCGCGGCGCCGCCCAGACCCCGGCGCTGCGGACGCCCGGGCACGTGCTGCTGGTCCGGATGCTCGCCGACAAGCAGCACAACGCCGTGGAGCGGCTCTTTCGCCTGCTGGAGTTGCGCCACCGGCGCGAGCGATTTCTCCCGATCTGGCGCGGCTTACAGAGCGGGTCACCCGAGGTGCGCGCGGCCAGCCTGGAGCTGCTCGAGAGCGCGCTGTCGCGCGAGCTGCGCGGGCCGGTGGTCGCGCTGGTGGACGACTCGCCAGACCAGGAGCGGCTGGCGAACGCGGCGGGGTTTCGGCGATCGAGCCGACAGGACTACGACGACGTGCTCGCGGAGCTGCTCGCCAGCCACAGCGACACGGTGCGCGTCGTGACGGCGTATCACGTCGGCGAGCTGCGGCTGGGTCGATTCCGGGGGCGCCTGGAGGAGCTGCGCGAGCTGGGGAGGGACCGGGCAGATTTCGACCTGGCGCTCGAGCGATTGGCGGGGGGCACGCGGCAGCAGCAGGAGGCGGCTGATGCTCGGTGAGGACGCGCTGGACCGGGCGCGGGACCGGCTGCTGCTGCTTCGGTCCACCGAGGCGTTTCGGGGCCTCGACGGCGGCGGGTACGCGCTGCTCGCCGAGCACACGCGGGCGCGGTTTTTCAAGAAGGGGGCGCGAATTCTGGAGGAGGGCCAGCCCGTGGACCGGCTCTACGTCGTGACCGCCGGTGAGGTGCGTGTGTCCCGCGGAGGGCAGACGCCGTCCGGTGCCGAGCAGCCGCGGGGCGTCGGTTTTCTGTCGTTTTACGCACGCGATCCGAAGGGGGTGGAGGCGGTCGCGGTCGAGGCGACGCACACGCTCGAGATCCCGGGGCATGTCATGCTGGGCGCGCTGGAGACGAACTTTTCGCTGGTGCGGAGCTCGCTGCGCGCGCTCGCGACGCAGCGGGCGGCGCGCCGCGGTGGGCGACCGCCGGCGGGGACGGGCGGTGCTCCCGAGGCGGTGGGGGGCCCGGGGACACGGCCGCAGACCCTGGTGGAGCGCATCCTCGAGCTTCACGAAGGGGTGCTGTTTCGGCAGTGCAACCTGGACGCGGTCATCGAGGCGTGCCGGCAAATGCGCCTCGCGACGTGGGAGGCCGGCGAGCGGCTCTGGTCGCGTGGCGAGCGAGCGACGACCTGGCTGAGGCTGACCGACGGGCAGGTGCGCTGCGACGGCGAGGGAGGGGAGGAGAGCCGCGTGGGGGCGGGCTTCGCGCTCGGGATCGACGACGCGCTGGGGACCGGCGTCCGATCCTTTGGGGCGACCGCGCTCACGAAGGTCCACAGCCTCGAGATGAGCAGCGACGCGTTCTTGCTGTTGTTGTCGGGGCATTTCGACGTGGCGCGAGAGCTGCTGGCGCTCTTCGCGACCGATCTGTTGCGGCACGGGGTCTCAGCGGTCGCGGGTCGGCCATGACCGCTGACCGCCCGCCCCTGACGACCGCCCCGGCGCTCCGGCTCGACGACGGTGCCGCCGCCGCCGCCGACGACGGCCCCGTCCCTTGCCTCCACCACGCCTCATCGCAGACCGCGGGCTGGCTGGCCGCGGGGCGACTCGCCAGCCTCGATGACGCCGAGGGCGCGCTGCTGCCAACCTCACTGCCGCCCGTCATCGACGCCCACGTCCACCTCTTCCCCGACGCGCTCTTCGAGGCGCTGTGGCGCTGGTTCGAGGCCTACGGCTGGCCGGTGCGCTACCGCATGCAAGCACCTGAAATCATTCATTTTTTACTCTCGCGTGGCGTACGGCACATCGTCGCGCTCCACTACGCGCACAGGCCCGGCATGGCCCGCGCCATGAACGCGTGGATGGCCGCCCTGGTCCGCGAGGAGCCGCGGGTCACCGGCACCGCCACCGTGCTGCCCGGCGAGCCCGGCGCCGCCGCGATCTTAGCCGACGGGTTCGCCGCGGGGCTGCGGGGCGTCAAGCTGCACTGCCACGTCCAGTGCTTCGCGGCCGATGACGCCCAGATGGCCGAGATCTACGACGCCTGCGTCGCCTACGACCAGCCGCTGGTGATGCACGCCGGCCGCCAACCCGCCAGCCCCGGCTACCGCTGTGACCCCTTCGCCCTGTGTGGCGCTGAGCGCGTCGAGGCGGTGCTCAAGGGCTGGCCCGCCTTGCGCCTCTGCGTCCCCCACCTCGGCGGCGACGAGTTCGACGCCTACTTCCGCCTGCTCGAGCGCTACGACTCCCTGTGGCTGGACACCACCATGGTGATGGCCGACTACTTCGACGGCGCCGGCGGCCAGGACCGCTTCATCGACGCCCGCCCCGAGCGCCTCATGTACGGCACCGACTTCCCCAATCTGCCCTACGCGTGGGACCGCGAGATCGTCCGAATCGCGAGGCGCCATCGAGAGAGCTCGCTGGTCGCCGTGCTCGGCGAGACGGCGACCGGCTTCTTCGGGCTGGCGTCGTGAGCGCGTCCGCCACGGCCACCATGACCCTTGAGTGGGCGGGCCTCTGCACCACCGCGACGGTGGCGGGGGAGGGGCCGCTGGTGCTCTTGCTGCACGGCTTTCCCGACACCCGCGGGACATGGCGCCACCAGGTCGGAGCCCTCGCCGCGGCCGGGTTTCGCGTCGTCGCGCCGTCCCTGCGCGGCTACGAACCCGCGTCGCAGCCCCGAGACGGCGACTACAGCGTGGCCACCCTGGCCGGCGACGCGCTGGCCTGGATGGACCGCCTCGGCGCCGGCCGCGCGCGCATCGTCGGCCACGACTGGGGCGCCGCCATCGCCTGGGCCCTGGCCGCCCGCGCCCCCCACCGCGTCGAGCGCATCGCCGCCCTCGCCGTCCCGCCGCTTCAGCGCGCCGCGCACATGGCCGCCCGCGCCCC
>CAZNZH010000530.1:2599-4498 GCA_964577445.1 uncultured Myxococcales bacterium | reverse complement strand
ACGCGGACTGCGACGGCGTGGACAACGACTGCGACGGCCAGACCGACGAGGGTTTTGTCAGCGAGCCGACCTCGTGCGGCCTGGGTGTCTGCGCAGCCTCTGGAGAGACCGTCTGCGTGGGCGGAGTCATCGGCGACACCTGCGCGCCCGGCAGCCCGACGGGGCGCGACAGCCAGTGTGACGGGCTGGACAACGACTGCGACGGCGAGACCGATGAGGCGTTTATCGACCAGCCGACCACGTGCGGATCTGGCGCGTGTTCGGCGACCGGTGTTCGTAGCTGCACGGACGGCGTTGTGACCGACTCCTGCACCCCCGGCACGCCGGGCACCGTCGACATATGCGACGGCGTGGACAACGACTGCGACGGCCTGACCGACGAAGACTTCGTGCCGGAGCCCACGAGCTGTGGAACGGGCGCCTGCGCGGCGATGGGATTCACGACCTGTATCGACGGCGTCGCCGGCGACTCCTGCGTGCCCGGAACGCCGGGCCTCGGTGACCCCTTCTGCGACGGTGTGGACGACGACTGCGACGGCCAGACCGACGAGGACTTTGGCGGCCTCGGCGTCGAGACCACCTGTGGGGCAGGGGTCTGTGCCTCGGAGGGCACCATCCTGTGCGTCGACGGCCAGGTCATCGACACCTGCACACCAGGTCCGGTGACCGGCGACGACGCGGACTGCGACGGCGTCGACAACAACTGCGACGGCCAGACCGACGAGGGTTTCGTCAGCGACCCGACCTCGTGCGGCGTCGGCGTGTGCGCGGCGACCGGCACCACGACCTGTGTCGCGGGTACCGTAAGCGACACATGCACGGCGGGCGCTCCGGCGGGTGACGACGCGGACTGCGACGGCGTGGACAACGACTGCGACGGCCAGACCGACGAGGGTTTCGTCAGCGATCCGACCTCGTGCGGCGTCGGCGCCTGTGCTTCGACTGGGACGACGACCTGCGTCGCGGGAGTGGTCGGCGACACATGCTCGGCCGGAACCCCCGGTTCGGTGGACGACTGCGACGGCGTGGACAATGACTGCGACGGCCTGACGGACGAGGACTTCGTGGGGAGCCCGACCTCGTGCGGCGTCGGCGTGTGCGCGGCGACCGGCACCACGACCTGTGTCGCGGGTACCGTAAGCGACACATGCACGGCGGGCGCTCCGGCGGGTGACGACGCGGACTGCGACGGCGTGGACAACGACTGCGACGGCCAGACCGACGAGGGTTTTGTCAGCGAGCCGACCTCGTGCGGCCTGGGTGTCTGCGCAGCCTCTGGAGAGACCGTCTGCGTGGGCGGAGTCATCGGCGACACCTGCGCGCCCGGCAGCCCGACGGGGCGCGACAGCCAGTGTGACGGGCTGGACAACGACTGCGACGGCGAGACCGATGAGGCGTTTATCGACCAGCCGACCACGTGCGGATCTGGCGCGTGTTCGGCGACCGGTGTTCGTAGCTGCACGGACGGCGTTGTGACCGACTCCTGCACCCCCGGCACGCCGGGCACCGTCGACATATGCGACGGCGTGGACAACGACTGCGACGGCCTGACCGACGAAGACTTCGTGCCGGAGCCCACGAGCTGTGGAACGGGCGCCTGCGCGGCGATGGGATTCACGACCTGTATCGACGGCGTCGCCGGCGACTCCTGCGTGCCCGGAACGCCGGGCCTCGGTGACCCCTTCTGCGACGGTGTGGACGACGACTGCGACGGCCAGACCGACGAGGACTTTGGCGGCCTCGGCGTCGAGACCACCTGTGGGGCAGGGGTCTGTGCCTCGGAGGGCACCATCCTGTGCGTCGACGGCCAGGTCATCGACACCTGCACACCGGGCCCGGTGACGGGTGACGACGCGGACTGCGACGGCGTCGACAACAACTGTAACGGCCAGACCGACG
>CAZNZH010000530.1:0-2499 GCA_964577445.1 uncultured Myxococcales bacterium | reverse complement strand
GTGCGCGGCGACGGGCGCTACGACGTGCGTCGCTGGCGTCATCGGCGACACCTGCTCGGCGGGCTCGCCGACCGGTGACGACGCGGACTGCGACGGCGTCGACAACAACTGTAACGGCCAGACCGACGAGGGCTTCGTCAGCGACCCGACCTCCTGCGGCGTCGGTGTGTGCGCGGCGACGGGCGCTACGACGTGCGTCGCTGGCGTCATCGGCGACACCTGCACGCCGGGACGGCCCACGAGCAGCACTGACGACGACTGTAACGGCCTCGACGACAACTGCGACGGCTTCACCGACGAGTCCTTCGTGGGTACGGAGACGAGCTGCGGTGTCGGGGTGTGTGCTGCGCGCGGGTTGACGGTGTGCACGGACGGCGTGCTGAGCGACACCTGCTCGCCTGGCGGCCCGATCGGCCCCGACGACAACTGCGACTCCATGGATGACAACTGCGACGGCCAGACCGACGAGGGCTTCGTCGGCGAGTTTTTGCCTTGCGGCGTCGGCGTCTGCGCAAACACGTCGCAGGTCGTGTGCATCGACGGGGCGACCATCGACACCTGCGTGCCCGGGCTGCCGACCGGCGATGACGCGGACTGCGACGGCCTCGACAACAACTGCGACGGCCAGACCGACGAGGGCTTCGTCGGCGAGCCCACGGCGTGTGGCGTCGGGGTTTGCGCGTCCACCGGCGTCACGACCTGCACGGCCGGGATCATCGGTGACGGCTGCCTCCCCGGAGCACCCACCGGCGATGACGCGGACTGCGACGGCCTCGACAACGACTGCGACGGCGAGACCGATGAGTCCTTCGTCGGCGTGCCGACTTCCTGCGGTCAGGGCGTCTGTCTCGGCCGAGGGATGACCACCTGCGCCGACGGCGTCGTCGGCGATTCGTGCACGCCGGGCGCTCCGACGGGCGACGACGCGGACTGCGACGGGCTCGACAACAACTGCAATGGTCAGACCGACGAGAATTTCGTGAGCGAGCCGACCTCGTGCGGGACCGGCGTGTGTGCCGCCGTGGGCGCGACGACTTGCGACGGTGGTGTCATCGGCGACACCTGCACGCCGGGACGGCCCACGACGACCTGTGACGACGACTGTAACGGCCTCGACGACAACTGCGACGGCTTCACCGACGAGTCCTTCGTGGGTACGGAGACGAGCTGCGGTGTCGGGGTGTGTGCTGCGCGCGGGTTGACGGTGTGCACGGACGGCGTGCTGAGCGACACCTGCTCGCCTGGCGGCCCGATCGGCCCCGACGACAACTGCGACTCCATGGATGACAACTGCGACGGCCAGACCGACGAGGGCTTCGTCGGCGAGTTTTTGCCTTGCGGCGTCGGCGTCTGCGCAAACACGTCGCAGGTCGTGTGCATCGACGGGGCGACCATCGACACCTGCGTGCCCGGGCTGCCGACCGGCGATGACGCGGACTGCGACGGCCTCGACAACAACTGCGACGGCCAGACCGACGAGAATTTCGTCGGCGAGCCGACAAGCTGCGGCGAGGGCGCGTGTCACGCGCGCGGCGTGACCTACTGCGCGAACGGCGAGATCTACGACACCTGCGTCGCTGGCGAGGGCACGTCCGACTCGAACTGTAACGGCATCGACGATAACTGCGACGGGGTCACCGACGAAGGGTTCCAGGGGGAGCCGACCACCTGCGGTCTTGGCGAGTGCCGAAGCTGCGGCATGACCACCTGCGTGGCCGGTGTGGTGGTGGACACCTGCGAACCGGGGCTCCCCACGGAGGAGATCTGTGATGACGGCATCGATCAGGACTGCGACGGCGAGCCCGACAACGGCTGCGAGTGCCCTGCGCCCACGCCGGGCTCGGTCTACGCGGTCGCGAGCGCCCACAGCGACGAGTGCCACGGCGGCTCCGACATGCACGCCATCTCGCTCCCTGGCTTTTTCGATGGCATCGGCACCAGCGAGGCGCTCTTCAGCTTCAATGATGACGCGCTCTTCGACTGGAGTGAGGACGGGCTGACGGCGCGGGTGTCCGGCTCGGCGACGCTGACCGCGGCGGGTGGCGCCCACGCGTACGAGGTCGGCAGCCAGTGGTGGGTCGACGTCGTGGTGTACTACCGCGGTGTCGGTGCGTTCGGCGAAGGGACGGGCGGGCCCGTGCTCGCGCTGGCGCAAGCGTGCCAGGCCCCGTCGCTGGTCAGCTCGTGGGACTACTTCGACATGTTCGACGGCGACGCGATGATCGCGCGCTTCGATGACCCGACGGACTTTGCGTTGTTCACGATGTTCCCGGCTGGCGGGGTGCACCCCGTGCAGCTCGGCTACGCTGCCAACAACAAGAACGCCGGGCTGGGGCTCTCCGCGGGGCTCGAGTTCATCCACTACAAGGCGGACGGCTGCGTGACCACCAACACCGGCGCCTTCTCGGTCGACCTCGACTGCCCCTAAGAAGGTGTTCCCGCGAGCGGCGAGCCAACCCGAGCCGCCGTCACACGCCGAGCCGCGGCGGCGCCATCGAC
>CAZNZH010000529.1:0-4500 GCA_964577445.1 uncultured Myxococcales bacterium | reverse complement strand
GGCCGGGTGCCGCCCTTCGACGAGGGCGTTGACCTCCCGCCGCGGCGGGATCGGTTGCCGCCCGAGGGCCTCGCCGAGCGGCCCAGCCTGCCGCGCGTGGGCATCGACGTCCTCTACCCGGGCTCCGGCGTGGTCGGGCAGGGCACCGGCATGGTCTCCCTCAACAAGGCGGGCGACGACCTCTTCCTCTTCCTCAACCTCTCCGCGGTCTTCGTCGGCCGCGGCTGGGCGTTCGGCCCGCGCCTGCCGCTGCGACTGCGCTTGGTGGACCGCCCGCCGCGCACCCCGTCGGTCATCCGGCGCGAGGACTGGGACGAGCTCAGTGATTTCGCGCGGTTGCTGGCGTTTTTTCAGGTCGGGCACCCGGGCGAGAAGTATTTCCTGCGAATCGGCGAGCTGCCCGGCGTCACCCTGGGCCACGGCACCATCATCAACCGCTACTTCAACAGCGTCGACATCGACCACTACCAAGGCGGCATCTACGCCTACCTCGACCCGGGCATCATCGGGGGCGAGCTCTTGCTCGATAACTTCTTCGATCCCGACATCTTCGCGGCCCGCGCCTTCGTGCGGCCGATGAACGGGATCCGCTCGCTGCCCTACGCCCTCCGGAAGTTCAAGGTGGCCGTCAGCGCGGGCGCGGACTTCCAAGCGCCCATGCGGGTCGAGGAGGACGGCCCCGACGGCGCGATCCTGGTGGACAACAACTTCCGCCCCGTGATCGCCGAGACCTCGGTGATGCCGTTTTTCGGGCTCGACCTCGAGATCCCGCTGGTCAGCCGCCCCCACGTGGATTTTGTGCCCTATATCGACCTGAACAGCATCGACGCGAAGGGCGCCGGGGTGCACCTCGGGGCCTACTTGACGCTGCGTTTCGACGCGCTCCGCGAGTGGCGCACGCGGCTGGAGTACCGGTACTCGGGTGCTGAGTACGTGCCGAACTACATCAACGCGTTTTACGAGATCCATCGCGTCCGTTATCGCGAGGACGAGACCAAGCTCCAGTGGCTGCGTGGCGGCGGCCACGGCGTCGGCCGCAGCGGTTTTTACGCCGAGACCGAGTTTCGCTGGGCCGGGATGATGAGCTACACCCTGGTGTTCGCGAATGACCAGGGGCCTGACAACACCGACATGATGATGAAGCTGGAGCTGCCGCATCTCGGGCCGATTCGGCTGGGGCTCTTCTTCGCGCGCCTGGACTTCGACGGGTTCAAGGACTTCTTCGGCGCGAACGACACGGTGTTGGCCGCCAGTATCCGCTACAATTTCCTGCAACGCTTCTACGTCCGTTTCCGCGTGGTGAACGATTGGTGGCTGGAGCACACAGTGGATCAGGGCGCGCGCTACCGCACGAAGACCAACTTCGATTTCGGCTTCGGGATCATCGTTCGGCTGTGAGCGTGGCGCGGGCGCGATGGTGGGCCGTCGCCGCGTGTGACGGGGGGGCGGCCGCGAGCGCTGCGCCATCGGGCGGCGCTGAGGGGGCGGCGTGCACGGCGGCCCAGGCGTGCGCAGGCGCGCTGCTCTGTGTCGACGGTGTCTGCCGCGTCCGCGCGGGGGCGCCTGACGCCGCCGCGGGCCCCGGCCGCGTCCTCCCCCCCATCCCCGACGGCCTGTGGGACGACGTGGCGGCGCCCGACATCCCAGCGCTCGATGCCGGCGCACCGGACGCCGGCGCGGACCTCGAAAACCAGGATATTCCCGAGCTGTCCGACGCGCCCGCCGACGCCGCGAGCGACGGCGGGCCCGGCGACATCGGCCCCACCGGTGACGCCATCGTGTTCGTGTTCAGCGAGGACGAGGCCGAGCTTCACCCGGGCAGCGGGGCCATCTCGCTCGAGGTAGGGCAGGGCTGGGTGACGGAGCTGACGGTCCCCTACGCCGGCAGGATCGTCGGGATGCAGGCCCTGCTCATCAACGCGTTCGGTCCGGGGTCCTGCGCTCGATTCACCCCGGCGATCTGGCTGCCCAACGCGGACGGCCAGTTCGACGATGGGCCGACCTGGCAGGGTGAAAACGGCCTGGCGCTGGTGGGCGGCGCGAAGCCCGCGATCTTCTTCCTCCCGGAGAAGGTGCCGTCGAAGGCGGGGCGGGTCCGCCTCGGGCTGGTGCTGCGCGGACCCTGCGAGACGGAGACGCCGCGGCCCCTGCTCGCCAGCGATGACTCCGGCGACCTGTCGCGGACGTGGCTGTGGGCCCCCGACGCGCTGGGCAGCCCGTGGATCGACGGCGAGCTGCTGGGCATCGACGGTCGCTGGGGGATGGCGGTGCTCATCGAGGTCGTGCTGTGAGCGCCTCGGCGCGCGCGGAGCCGAACGCGCGCGCGGCCGCCTCCCGGTCGACGCGGAGCGGCGCGGTGCGGCCGAGATCCTCCAGGTAGCGCTGCTTTTGCGCGACCAGCCACGGGGCGCACAGCTCGGCGATGAGCAGCGCCTGGGTGCGGGGGTCCTCCCAGCTCAGGTCGATGGCCGGCAGCCGCTCGCGCACCCATATGAAATGATAGCCGAATCGGCTTCGGACCGGGCCCACCACGACGCCCGGCGGGGCGGCGCTGACCGCTGCGGCCACCGGGCGGTCGACCTCCTGAAGCCGCCCGTCCATGGGCGCCTCGGGGTGCTCGGGGTCGAAATAGAAGCGATAGCGCTTGTGGGTCAGCCGCGGGTGGGCGCTCAAGAGCAGGGAAAACGCCAGCTCGAAGCCCGCCACGTCGCGGGGGCGGCCCAAGCCCTACCGCACCGCGAGAGCCACTGCGGCCGAAGCGTCGATACACGCTGAGGCCTCGGGTAAGCGGCACGTCTTCGGCTATGCACAGGAGAGCAGTTGGACGTCCTCGACCTCGAAGGCGGGCGGGGCGACAAAGCGCCAGCGGGTCTCGTCGTAGCGGGTGCGGCGCACGGCGTCGGGGATCCGCTGGCAGGCCACCGCGGGGTCGAGCATGCGGCGCAACAGCACCGCCGAGGCCTCGGCGTCGGTGAGGCCCGCCACCCGGTCGGGCAGGAGGCTGCGCGCCTCGCGGGCCAGGAGCATCTCGTCGGCGATCGCCCGCAGCGCCGCGGCGAGGGCCGGACCGTCCGCCGCCGCCCCCGCCCGCTGCGCCACGAGGGCGGCGGTCACCGGCAGGCCGCCGACCTCGGCCACCGGCTCGTCCACCGTCGCCAGGGCCGCCAGCCCGGCCAGCATCATCCAGGCGCCGGTCACGCGCTATCGCGTCGTGGCCGGGTGGCCAGCCGCCGCCGTCATGGGCGCTTGTTGCGACGCGTCAAGAGCCTCGAGAGCAGCCCAGGGCCCGTCCGGCGCGACTTGGCCTGCTTGCCGGACCGCATCTTGATCAGCCGCATCTCGCGCTGCGCGTCGACGTGATTGGCGTCGATGTAGAGCACGCGCTCCAGCTCGTTCTGACAGCGGTCCATGTCGTTGGAGGTCTTGTAGTACAGCGCCATGTAGTAGTGGACCTGCGCCTGCTCTTCGTCGATGGACAGCGCCTTTTCCCAAGCGTTACGCGCTTCTTCGAGGCGCGCTGAGTCCTTGCGCTCGTCCACGTTTTGGAAGATCGCCCAGCCCAAGCTGGCCCAATACTTGGCGTTGCCGGGCACCGAGACGACCGCCTGCTTGAGCAGCCTCTCCGCGTCGCCATACGCGCGCTTGGTCAGCAGGACGCTGCCCTTGTGGAAGGCGATCTTTCCCTGCTCGTCTTGGTTGCGCGTCCTGGGGGCGTTGCGCTCGCCGAGCCCGCCTGGGATCACCGGCCGGACCTCACCGCGCAAATACCTGGCGCGCTCCTGGACGTTCGAGAGCACGTCCTTCGCCTGGGTGGCGAACTGGAAGATCGCGCGCGCCACGTCGCGGACGTCCTCCAACCCCTGACGCGACATGGTGTCGGGGTGGATACGCTTGGCGAGCTGAAAGTACGCCGGCTGCACCAACGGCGCCGGGGTCTCGCGACTGAGACCCAGGACGGCGAAATAGTCGCCGTCGCGCACCGCTTCGAGGCGCTCCTCGATGAGCTTGCGGACCTCGTCGACCTCAGGAGTCGCCATCAAACCTCCGTGACTGACCAGACGACGCAGGATAGCAGCCGGCCGCAGCGGCGGCCAGCACGATGGCCACTTACGCCCGGGCGCAGCTCCAGCTTATCCCCGCGGGCTCTGGCGCGGCGCGCCGCTTTCGTCGACTGGGGGTGCGTGCTATCCGTCCCCCATGATGTGGGCGCTTATTTTGGGCAGGGTGGCGCGCGCGGCCGGGCGCCGATGGGCCGTCGGTGCCGCCGCCCTCGCGGTGGCCTTCGCGGCGTGTGAGACGTCGCAATCCGGCGACGCCGGCACCGTCCTGCCGCCCCTCGCCGTCGACTCCCTCGGCCCGTCGCCGGTCTTGCCCGGCACGCGGCTGCGCATCCAGGGCGCAGGCTTCACCGCGCCCGCCGTCGCCGCGATGACCGCCCGCCTCGAGGGGCGCCTGGGCGACACCCCCGTCTCCGTCGCGCTCGAACCCCTGGTCTTCTCC
>CAZNZH010000528.1:0-4516 GCA_964577445.1 uncultured Myxococcales bacterium | reverse complement strand
GTGCCGCCACGGACGGGCAGATGGCGCGATGGAGGCAGCACTGGGGTGACTACGCCGCGACGCGGGTGAAGAACGAGGAGACGGTGCGCTCACAGCTAGCCAAGGCCATCAAGCAGCGGCTTGAGAGCGCGCCCGGTCGCGATGAACTCGAAGACGCGTGTCTTCAGGCCTGTTCGAATTGGAAGGCCAAAGCAGCGCGTAAGACGACGGTCGCTTGGCTGAACGCCGCTCTGGTCGAAGCAGCATTGGATCGGGACTTGGGGTCGCTGCCTCTGGAAGAACTTCGGACGCTCGCAGGCAGCAGCAACACGATACCCAAGAACGACGCCGGCCCTCTGCCCGGGATCGTGCAGAGCCAAGCCTTCCGTGACGTCGTCGCGTGCGTGCGTGTTGGCATGGCCGCGCTCCGTGTCCTCGACGCCCCCATCCGATCGGTCGAGACCGAGCTCGCCTTCGGAGCGGACGCCGTCGCCGACCCCCGCGGTCTCTCGGACGCGGTCACCCACGCGGCGCTGTCGCTGGCGGACAGGCAGCTCCATGTGCGGGGCAAGATCGACCGCGCGCTGGTGATCGACGGCGCGGACGGCCCCACGGTCCAGCTCCTCGACTACAAGACCGGTCGGCCCGTGCCCAGGAGCGCGCTCGAAAAGGGCGTGGCGACACTGCACCTGCCGCAGCTCCCGGTCTACGCGCTGGTGCTCCAGACGCTGCTCGACGCCGGCCACGGGCTCGCCTCGGTGCCGGCTGGGGCGCGGGTCCGGGCCCTCGGATACGACTTTGTCAAGGAGGCCAAAGCCGGAGGGCTCGTGGACGACATCCTCGTGATGGACGAGACGCTCGAGGGCTACCGTTCGACCCTCGACCGACTGGTGGCGGAGGCCCTCGCCGGGCGCTGGTCCATCCTGCCGCTGAAGGACGATGAGGCCGGCAAGAAGTCCTGGGGCTATCCGAAGGGGCCCGTTTCACTGCGCGACGCCGCGCGCTTCGAGGCGCTGCCCGAGCCCCCTGATCTGAGCGATAGGTCCGAAGACGACGGGGAGCACGAGGGCGGCGACGCCGAGCAGGCCGCGGGAGGTGGGCGATGACGGGCGAGCGTACCGGGGCGTGGACGCTGCAGCGGGCTGCGGCGGGCACGGGCAAGACCGTGGCCCTCACGCGGGCTTACCTCGAGCAGATCACCAAGGGTCGAAAGGTCGAAGAGATCGTCGCCATCACCTTCACGCGGCGCGCGGCCGCCGAGCTGGCGCAGCGCGTGAGCGACGTGCTGCTGCTCTGTGTCCGAGACTCCGGGCCCCAGGTGGAGGCGGCGAGACGGCGGATCTCCGATGTGGGGATCTACAAGCCGGCGGGCCTCGAGGCGGTGGGCAAGGCGAAGCTCGAGCGGGCGCTGGCCAGCCTCGGCGGAGCCCCGATCGGTACGATCGACAGCTTCATCCAGACGCTGCTGAGCGAATACGCGCTGGACGCGCTCCTCGACACCGGCGATGGCGAGCCCGTGCCGATCGACCTGCCCATCGGTGAGGGCGCGACGGGAACCTCGCCCGACACAGAGGCCGCGCGCGCGCTCCTCGCGCCGGCGCAGGGGGCGGTCGGCGGTGACGTGCGCCTGCTGCTTCGGCACGCGGAGATGAATGATCTCGCCGAGATGGCGACGGTCGGGCTCACGCGTGCGGAGACGCCAGCCGCGACCTTCGACGAGGTCTACGGCGCCCTGGCTCGCCAGGTCGTGGGGAAGCTCGGCCAGCGCCTTTGCATGGCGGACGTGCGTCCGGCGCTGCGCGAGGTCGTGGGGCTGGATTCGGCAACGGAGGACGTCGAAGCGACGTTGCTCAAGACCGTGAAGGCGGACGGGAAGGACGCCGTGCCGGCGGTCGCGCGTTGGTTGACCGCCGAAGGGTGTCCCGCCCCCCCAGGCGAGCTCGTCGTAGCGCTCGGCCACCTGAACAAGAAGACCTGGAGCGCGCTCGTCGGCCGCATCGGTCAGCAGCCCGACGGCGCCACCGCGATCGATCCGCTCGTCCTCGACGTCGAGGTCGAAGGAGCGGAGGTGCATCTGTCCCTCGAGGAGCTGGCTAAGGACTTCCCCCGCGGGTTTCTGACCGCCGAGGCGAAGCCGATCGTGGAGGCCTTCCGGGGGGCGCTCAGCGGCTTGCGCCGGAGCGTTCGAGCCGAGCGCCTGCGCCGCGCCGCGCGGGACGGCGCGCTGACCTACGACGATCTCCTGTCGGTGGCGACGAGCCTGTGTAAGCGCGCCGCGGGCGGGGAGGAGCCCGCCGGCCTGCGCGGGCGTTTCAAGGCGCTGTTGGTAGACGAGGTGCAGGACTCGAGCCCGGCACAGATCGAGTTTTACCGGGGGTTCGCTTCCCTCGACCCGGCGATGGACTGCTTCTTCGTCGGTGACGCGCGCCAGAGCATCTACCTCTTCCGCGGCGCGGCGCCGGCCGGGATGAAGACCCTGGCGGATGAGCAGAACGCGCCGCTGGAGGGCCTGCTGACCAACTACCGGAGCGCCCCCGAGCTCGTCGCCGCGCAGCGCGAGCTCTTCGATGGCGCGCTCGCCGACGCCATGCAGCGCGAGCACATGCAGCCGCTGGAGTCGCTGGTCGGGCTTGAGGCCGGGCAGAACGCGCCCGGTCAAAAGCGGCCCGTGACCCTGGTCGTCCTCCAGCCCGACGATGGACCCGTGCCCCCCGACACGAACGCCGTCAATCTGGCGGTACTCGATGAGTTCGCTGACCAGCTACCCGAGGCGTGGCGGGTGTGGAAAGATCAAGAGGCGCGGAAAGAGCGAGAGGGGTGGAAAGAGCGACCTGCCGACCCGCCATCGGCGGCGGTCCTGGCGCTCACGTGGCGCCAGGCGCTCATCGCGCGGGACGTGCTGCGCGACCGCCTGGGGCCGGACCCGGATACGCTGCAGCCGCGCGTGTTCGTCGACGGCGGGACCGAGTGGCTGAAGCAGCGCGTGATGAAGGACCTCCGCACGCTGCTGGTGGCCCTGTCGAATCCGTCCGACCAGACGGCCTGGCTAGGGGTCTGGAAGCACCCGATGGTGGGACTGAGCGACCGCGCCCTGGCGCGCGTGCGCATCGAGGCGGGGCGCGGGGACCAGGGGATCGTGGCGCGCGACGAGCACGGGGAGATAGCGCCTGCGCCGGCGTGGATGGGGCATCTGGGATGGCTGGTTCATGCGGAGGCGCTGGTGGCCCCGCACGACGCGGCCGACATCGACGCGTTCGCGAGGGCGCGCGAGCCGCTGCGGCGCGCCACTGGGGAGCTGGGCCGCCGGGGCGCCGCGGACGTGCTCGAGGATCTGGCGCGCGCGCTGCGCTGGCGGACGCTGCTGGCCGCCGGGCCCGACGAGGACGCCCTGGCCTACCTTGAGCTGGCCCTCGGCTGGATCCGCGATCTCGACGCCTCCGGCACCTCGGTCGCGGGGATCCTGCGCGTCCTGACGCCCAGCGACGACGATCCCCTCGACCCGCCGCGCCTCACGCTGCACCGGCCGCCGCAACACGTCTCGTGCACGACGGTTCACCAAGCAAAGGGGCTCAAGTGGGACCACGTCTGCGTGATGTCTGCGGGCGCGATGGTGACCGGCGGCAAGTCGAAAGACGGTCCGCTCGTCATGAGGGTCCACGGGGCGACGGCGCCGCTCTGCCTGCTGTCGGCCAGACTGGATCCCAATGGCGCGCTCGTGCCCATGGCCGACCCCATCGCCAAGCTCGCCGGCCTCGTACGCAAGCGCCTGGCACGCGAGGAGGCGCTGCGCAAGGCGTACGTCGCCGTGACGCGAGCCGCGCGCACGGTGGTCCTCGGCCTGCCGACGCAACCGAAGTCCGGAGTGCAGACGGCCCTCTACGCGGCTTGGGTCGGTGACGCCGCCGCGTCCCGTCGCGGGTTTGAACGCGTTCAGGTGGTTGATCGGAAGAAAGCAGGGCTCGCGGCGCGTCCTCCGTTGGGATCGGTCGCCGTACGGGAAGGCGCCGCCGCTCCGGCCGAGCCCGCGCCCACCAAGGGCTGGCAGCGCTGCTCGCCATCGGCGCTCGATCGCCAGCGCTCACGCGATTCCCGGCGAGCGCTCGCGCGCCGCGCCGCCGAGGCCGCGATGGCCGCCGGCACCTGGAGCGAGGCGGGCTATAGCTGGGTCGCATCGCCAGACGACGACGAAAAGGAAGATCGCACCGGCGAGAACGTCTGGGGCGACCTGGTGCACGGCTGGCTCGAGAGCTGGCGGTTTCGCGGGGCCCCGACGGCCGAGCGCGTCGCCGCCTACCTGCAGCGCCAGTGGGGCGGCGAGGACCCGCGCATCCGGGACTGGCTCCTGCGCGTGACCACCGCCCTTGTCGGCGCGACCGACCATCCCCTGTGGCGCCTGGTGACCGATCCGGAGGTCGAGCTCTACCCCGAGCTGCCGCTGTTGGCCGCCATCGCCCCCCCGTCCGGCGACGGCGACGACCTGCTCCTGCCCGGCCGCATGGATCTGCTCATCCGCGACCCGCGCCGGCCGCCCGCCGAG
>CAZNZH010000527.1:218-4521 GCA_964577445.1 uncultured Myxococcales bacterium | reverse complement strand
CGCGCTCGCCGATCCGCCGCTGCCAAGGCCCGTGAAAGACCGCCGCGTTCTTCGAGTCCACGCACGCCGCCACCGCAGCGTCCAGCGGGTCCGCCGCCGCCAGCACCGCGCCAGCCGGGCAGCTCAGCCCCACCGGCCACTGCGGCGTCTGCGCCGGAGCGGCCACGCCAGCCATCGGCTCTAAAGACGGCGCCTCCCCCTCGCAAGACCCGTAATCGTGCGCCACCGCCAGCCCAGCCGCCCCCTGCTCCTCCCACGCGCCACACGGCACGCCAAAACGGAAGAAGTGCCGATAGAGCAAGGCGCCATCAGCCTGCCCCGGGTCCCGCGCCGTCCACTCTCCGTGCGGCCGCCCCAGGTCAAACCCCTCGTCGCGGTCGAGGTACCCGCCGCTCCCGCGATACGCCCAGCGCCCGTCGGCCAGCCCGTCCCGAAACGCCCCCTCGACGTTGACCAGACCCTCCCGCGAGTAAGGCCCGTCGGCGGTCCCGTCCCCTCGAGCGCACCAGATCTCGGTCTGGTCTGCCGTGACCCGCCGGAACTGAGAGGTCCCCGAGGGACAGTCGCCGCCCCCGTCGCACCCAGCCACCAGCCCACAGACCGCCACCAGCAACGCCAGACGCCGCATACAGCCCTCCCAACCCACCAGGAGCGAGCGCCAAGCGCCGCCCAGCCTGCCCGCGCCCCAGCCTTCCCTAAACGCCAACGACTCCCGCTGGACGCACGACCCTGTCCGAGCCCACATCCCGGTCACCGCAACCGCTCACCCAAACCTAGAGCGAATCCGAGCCTCCAGCAAGCCCACGCCAAGCCCGTCTCCGCCCCGTCCGGCACCACCACGAGCTCTCCTGCTCAACGCGGTCGGGCCGCGCGCGCGGGGGCGCCCGCCCGACACAGGGGTCGTGTCAAGACTACAGACTTGTTCCGCGCTGGCAGACCGGCGGGGAGCGGCCCGCAGCCCCATGAGCCGCCGAGCGAGTCCGAACTCCGCACCAGCCGCCGCGCCTGGCGCTCAGCCCGCCTCGTGGCGAGCGGCGTCCGGGGAGAGCAGCGCCGCGGTGAGCGTGTCGGCGAGCCACTCTCTGTAGTCGTCCGCCGACCACCCGGCGTGAGCTGTGAGCATCTGGCGCGTCTCGGGGCTGGCTAGCACCCAGATCGTTCGCCCGGCGGCCGCCACCGTGAGTCCCGCCCGAAGACCGCCGCTCGCCGCCAGCCTGTGGGCGAGCGCCTCAA
Organism: uncultured Myxococcales bacterium; assembly: GCA_964577445.1. Classification (GTDB taxonomy): domain Bacteria; phylum Myxococcota_A; class UBA9042; order PHBI01; family JACKFB01; genus JACKFB01. Next base: position 3,288 of record CAZNZH010000527.1, on the reverse strand, counting down.
GATTCTGAAACCGGTCTCGCTGGGCGCGTGCGTAGAGCTCCGAGATCTCCGCGTCGGTCCGCGCGGCGTGCTTCATCACCTCGAAGATCCTGCCAACCCGGTCCTGGGTCTCGGTGATATGCGCGGCGAAGAGCGCGAGCGCGCGTCGCGGATTGGGTTGCTCAAGCACCTCGCGAGCGCGCGCCGTTTGCAGGATCGGCCGGGCGCTTGACTCACCGCTCACGAGCCGCCCGACAACGTGCGACAAAAGGCCGCGCTTGGAGCCGAACGCCGCGTAGACCGTGGGCACCGCGACCCCCGCCCCGGCGGCGATCATGTCCACCGTGGTCTCCGCATACCCGCGCTCGGCGAAGAGGCGGGTCGCGGCCTGGATGACCCGCCCCTGCCGCGCCTTCGCGGCCTCTTGTCGGCTCGTCGCGTCGTAGGTGCGGCGGCGCTTTGGCTTGCTCATTAGAAATAGTTAGCCTATATCTAAATCTCACACCAGTTCTCATCGCAGGAGCGTGCACATGAGCGCCGCAGATGCTCCCTCGCCCCCCCGGCCGCCTCGGTCGCGTCTCCGCTACGTCCCGCCCCCGCTCCTGTTTATCGGGACGTTTTTGGCCGCAGCTCAGCTCCATCGGCTGCTACCTGGGGACGCGCTGCCAGCCGCGGTCGCGCCAGCCGCCAAGATCCTCGGCACCGTGGCCCTCGCATGCGCCGCGCTCTTGCTCATCACGGCGCCAGGGCTGTTCGTGTTGCGCCGCACCACCCTCATCCCGCACGGGACCTCTCGGGCCCTCGTCACCAACGGCCCCTTCCGGTTCACCCGCAACCCCATGTACCTGGCCCTCGCCACCGCGTATCTCGGCGCCGCGCTCGTCCTCAACCAGCTCTGGCCCCTCGCGCTCCTCGCCTTCCCCCTGTGGGTCATCCACGCGAAAATCATCCCGCGCGAAGAGTGGGCCCTGACCCAAGCGTTCGGAGACCAGTACCGCGCGTACCAGCAACGCGTCCGCCGGTGGCTGTAAAGCGCCTCCATACGCCCCACCCACGCGGCGCCGCTGCGCGTCACCCCGCGGCCCCGACCGCGATGGTGTGCAGCGCCTGGAAGGGTCGCTCGCTTTCACGGCAGTTGGTCTTCTAGCCGAGCCCCGGCAGGGGATCCCGGCCGAGAACCCTCGTGAGCGAGCAGCGCGTCATCGAGGTCATGGCCGATTGGGCGCAATGGCGCAACTCAACGCTTAGCAAGGCCCGGGAGCAGGTTGCTGTCCAAGAAATCACAAAACAATTGCGAGCACTTAGCGCAAAAAAACAACAAAACGTCAATAGTTGCGAACCTTTAGCAAGGCCCCGGGACAGGTTGCTGGAGCTCCGTAGCCGAGCGGTCGCTTTCGCGATCCGGAGGGAGGGGCGGGAGGGAAAGGGGTCGGGTCCGGACTTGGCGACTTGGTTCTTTAGCCGGGCCCCGGGAGCGGATCCTCAAGAGTTCCCGAGCCACCGATTTAGTTGATATCATCGACGCCATCGCCGAGCCTGCGCGGGCGCAAGGGGGCGCACCAACCCGCCCCACGACGACTGAGCCGAACGTGGTTCTTTAGCCGGGCCCCGGGAGCGGATCCTGCTCCGGTCCGCGGTCCGCCCGCACACCGTCCGACGTCACGCGGCTCGCTCGCCGCTGCCCCGCGTCTTGCGCTCGGCGCGCGATGGTCATACCCTCGGTAAGGACTTGACACCGAGGTAAGGAACGATGCCGGCCACTACCGTCACCAGCAAGGGACAGGTCACCATTCCCAAGGTGATCCGGGACGCCATGGGCGTGCGGCCGGGGGACCGGGTTCGTTTCGTCCGGCGCAGCGATGGCACCGTCGTCGTCGAGCCCGAGACGGTCGACGTCCGCTCACTCGCGGGAATCCTGAAGGGGAAGCTGAAGCGCACGCTGACGGTCGAGGCGATGGACGAAGCGATCGAGCGCGCTGTGGTGGAGTCGATGCGGCCATGATGGGTCTGGATACCCATGTGCTCATGCGGTACCTGCTCAACGACGACGAGGAACAATCCCGCCGTGCTGTCGCCCTCATCAACGAGACGGCGGACCTCGGGGAGAAGATGTATATCTCGCACGTCGTTGTCTGCGAGGTCGCCTGGGTGCTGCGGTCCGCCGGCGATTTGCCCAGAGTCGAGATTGCCGAGGTTCTGAACATGCTGCTGCACACCGCGCAGTTCGCCGTCGAGGACCCGGACCTGGCCGGCCGCGCGCTGGCCCGGTACGGCCGCGGAGGCGCCGACTTCCCCGACTATCTCATCGCCGAGCGCGCCAGCGAGGCAGGCTGCGAGCGCGTCGCGACCTTCGACAAGAAGCTATTGAAGGAGCCAGGCTTCGTCAGCCCGTAATGTGCGGTGCCAGCCCCCCGCACTTCCCCCGGGCAGGGGTCGTGTCACGACTTGAGACTTGCTCTGCGCCGTGCCGGTTGGCGGGGGCTGGGTCAGCTCGTGACGCGTTCGATGAACCAGGCGAGGCCGGCGAGGGCTACTGCGGCGCTCAGGGTGGGCATGACGTAGCGGGTGTAGAAGGGGCGTTTCAGGGCCGCGGCGATGATGGGGACGACCAGCAGCATGATGGCTAGCTGGCCTAGCTCGACGCCGATGTTGAAGCCTGCCAGGGCGGCGATGAGGTTGCCTTCGGGGAGGCCGACCTGGCTCAGGGCGCCTGCGAAGCCGAAGCCGTGGATGAAGCCAAAGGCTCCGGCTATGCGCCAGCGGCCGGCTGGGTTGGGTTGGATGAAGTTCTCGATGCCGACGAAGGCTACCGACAGGGCGATGGCGGGCTCGATGATGCTGGGCGAAGGGGTCCAGATCTGAAGGGCTGCCAGACCCAGCGTGACCGAGTGGGCCACCGTGAAGGCGGTGATGACCTTGGCCATGTCGCTCAGGCGACCGCAGATCAGCAGCAGTCCCAAGAGGAAGAGCAGGTGGTCGAAGCCGGTCACGATGTGCTCGACGCCCGTGACGACCATGCTGGCGAAGACGGCGAAGCCTCCCTGGGGCGCGGCCGTCGGGGCGGGCGCGGCCGGGGGCGGCTCGGTCGTGG
>CAZNZH010000527.1:0-208 GCA_964577445.1 uncultured Myxococcales bacterium | reverse complement strand
CGGCGCTCGGGGCGGCCTCGCTCGGCGGCGCCTTGCCGGTCGCACCACCCGGCGTCAGGGTCTTCGACTTCGGGCTGACGCTCCGCGGCACGCGCATCGTCGCCTCGCCCTCCGACAGCACCGTCAGCGTCCGCGGGTCCCGGTCCAGGTGGGCCAGGTGCCGGTGGCCGCGCGTGAGCTTGTCGAAGCGCGCGAGCTCGACCAGGGC
>CAZNZH010000526.1:0-4567 GCA_964577445.1 uncultured Myxococcales bacterium | reverse complement strand
CCCTCGGCCCGGGCGGGCTGGTGGTCTGGGATGTCGCCACCGGCGCCGAGCGCGGGCGCTTCGTCACCGGGCTGGGGACCATCAACCGCCTCGCGGTGTCCCCCGGCGGCGCGCTGCTCTGGGGCGGCGCGACCGGCGCCGGCTCAGCCCGCGGCGGCATCCTGGCCCCCGACGGCACCCGCGAGCTGGTCGGCTTCGCCCTGCCCGGCGCGCGCTACGTCTCGGCGGTGGCCTGGCTCGCCGACGGCAGCGCGGCGCTGGCCGACGACACGGGGCTGGTGGCCTTCTTCGCCGCCGCCGACGGCCACCCCCGCGGCCGCATCGCCGTCCACGCCGCGCCGCTGGCCGACCTCAGCCCGTCCGCCGGCGGCGAGCACCTGCTGATCCGCGCCGGCGGCGACGCCCCGCGCCTCGTCACCCTCACCGACGCCCGCCAGGCCGCCCTGGTGAGCGTTGAGCGCGCCCCGACGCGCATGGCGCTCTCGCGCGACGGCCGCACCCTCGCCCTCGCCTTCCACACCGACGGCATAAGCCTCCACGACCCAGCCACCGGCCAGCCGCGCTCGACGCTCACCCTGGGCCCCGACCCACTACAGGCCATCGCGCTGTCCAGCGACGGCGCCCGGCTCGTCGTCGGCACCCGCCCGGGCTGGGTGCGCATCGCCTCCACGCTGACCGGCGAGCTCTCGCCCGAACCGCTGGGCCGCCACCACTCCGCCGTCGAGACGCTGGCGTGGTCCGCCGACGATTCGACCGTCGCCAGCGCGTCCATCGACGGCGACCTGCGCCTGTGGAACGTCCCGGAGCGCTTCACCGTCCGCGACATCGCGACCGGCAACGTCGTCACCGCGCTGGACCTGTCGGCAGACGGCGCGCGCGTGGTGGCCGGCACCTGGTCGGGAGCGCGCCGGATGTGGCGCCGCGGCGATGGCGCCCTGGTCCGCGACCTGCCCTCCACCGACCCGGGCGAGCGCGTGCTGGCCGTGGCGCTCGGCCCCGACGGTCACACGCTGCTCAGCGCCGGCACCCGCGGCCTCGTGCGCTTGCGCGACATGGACAGCCCCGCGTCCGAGGCCGGGCTGATGGGCCACGCAGGCAGCGTCTGGGCCGCCGCGTGGTCCCAAGACGGGACCCGGGTCGCCACCGGCGGTGACGATCGCGCCATCCGCGTGTGGCGCGTGGACCCGAAGGCCATCGGCCACAACACTCTCGAGGCCACCCTGGTCGGCCACACCGACACGGTGACCGCGCTGGCCTTCAGCCCCGACCGGCGCACCCTCTACAGCATCAGCGACGACCACACCTTACGGCTGTGGCGCCTCTGACCCAGAGGCGCTCGCCACGACCGGTAAGTACCCGTAAAGTTTACCGTATTCGAGCATCTGCGTGAGGAAGTCGTCGGGGTAGATCACCGACACGTCGACGATCTCGCCGCCCCTCAGCGTCGGGATGAGCCGCGGGTTCAAAAACCCAGCGTAGGGCGAGATCTTCAGCCGCGCGTACCGCTCGCGGACCTCGGCGTTGAGCTGCTGATCCACCTTGACGCCCCAGCCCTCAAAGAGCGCCTTGGCCGCCGCGAAGTCCCCGGTCGACTTGATGCGCTGAATCTCGCGCAGAAGCTCGCCCCACAGCCCGCGCAGCGCCTCATAGTCGCGCACCAAGAACGCCGTCTTGGCGTCGGTCTGGACCCGCTCGATGACGTTTTTGTCCTTGCCCTTCTCGTACGCCCACAGCGCCACGAGCTGGCGATTGCGCATGTGCGCCTCTTCCAGGTTGTGCCCCGGCTCGATCCGCGCGAGCTGCACCAGCAACCCGTTGCGGACGTAATCGTCGTACGCCGACTTGCCGACCTCGAGCGAGTCCATGACCCCCAGCGCGATGAGCTTGGGATCCATCAGGAAATACAAGGCCACCAGGTCCGCGCGGGCCTCCTCGAGCGCGCTGGCGTAGGCCTTCAGCGTCTCCCCCGGCTGCCCGACGCCCGGCTCGAGCCGCCCCGACGCGTGCCCGATGACCTCGTGCATGTCCGTGTGCAGGTTGTCCGGCAAGGTCCCGTACTTCTTGGCCCGCGCGATGACCTCAGCCGACCCGCCGAACTCCTCGAGCACCCCGCTGGTCTTGCCGGCCTGGTCGTACGCGTCGACGATGTTGCCCAGGTTCACCGACTTCGAGCCGTGCTGCTCGCGAATCCACTCGCTGTTGGGCAGGTTCACCCCGATGGGCAGCCCCGGCGACGAGTCGCCAGCGCTGGTCACCACGTTGATGACCCGCGCCGAGATCCCTTTGACGTCGGGCTTTTTATGCGCCTCGACGTAGGGCATGTGCGCCTCAAACCACGGCGCCTCGGCCGAGATCGCGGCGATGCGGCGCGACGCGATGTCGTCGCGGATGCTGACGATGGACTCAAACGCGCCCCGATAGCCCAGCGCGTCGCCGTAGGTCTCGATGAACCCGTTGACCACGTCCACCGAGCTGTCCGTGTCCGCCACCCACGCGATGCTGTAGGCGTCGAAGTCCGCGAGGTCGCCCGACCGGTAAAACCTCACCAAGAGCTCGAGTGCCTTCCGCTGGGCGTCGGACTCGGCCACCGGGATGGCCTTCTGTAGCCAGCCGACGATGGCCTCGATGGCCGCGCCGTACATGCCGTCCGCCTTCCAGACCCGCTCCTCGAGCTCGCCGCCAGCCCCCCGCACCAGCTTCGAGTTGAGCCCCCACGACACCGGCCGCGTGTCTTTTTTGTCGACGCGCGCTGCGTAAAAGGCCTCGACCTCCTTCTGGCGCACGTCGGGGTCGTAGTAGTTGTTGGCCGAGTCCAGCACCAGGTCGCTGCCCTCGTCTTGGGCCACCCGCTGCGGCACGATGGCCGGGTCGAACAGGATGCTGGTCAGCCGCGCGGCGAGCTGCTCGGCGGTCTCCCCCTCGCTCAGCGGCAGCTTGTCGGCCGAAGAGCCGACCACCAGCGTCTTGACGTACGCCTCGGGAAAGCCCGGCGGCAGCTTCTTGGTCGAGTAGTGGTGGTGGATGCCGCCCGAGAAGAACACCCGCTTGGCGTAGACCAGAAACGCGTCCCAGTCGGCACCGCTGCGCTCGCCCGAGTACGAGTCGAAGATCCCCTCGAGGGTGTGCCGAACCAGCAGGTTATAGCGGCAGTTCTGGTCCCAGATGATGTCGCGCCCGGCCAGCCCCGCCTCGGCCAGAAAATACAGCAGCTTCTTGGTCTGAAGCGGCAGCTCCGCGAAGCCCGGGATCTGGTAGCGCAGGATGCGGACGTCGGCGAACTGCTCGGTCTGCCAGCGAAAATCCGCGGTCGCCGCCGCCTCGGGAGGCGCCACCGGCTCAGCGGTCGCGGCCTTGGCCGGCTCAGCCGCCACCGGAGCTTCAGCCGCCCCGGGCGCCCCGGCCTTGCTCGCCTCAGCCCCCGCAGCCGCAGCCGGAGCCGCCGCCTCCCCAGCGTTCCCCGACCCGGCCGGACACCCGGCGCCCGCAGTGACCATCATGACCAACACCCCAGCGAGAGTTCGTACCTTCATAGCCACGGATTCAGACCACCGTTGCCCGCGGACTGCAAGTGCGGAGCGAGACCCTGCCCCGGCGTGACCGCCGCCGATCTCGGGCGGTGCTTTCTTTGTCTGCGCGCCGTCCCAGGGGTATGCACCGGCGGTGTCACGCCCCCTCAGCCACCTCGCCCCGCTGGCGCTCGCCCTGGCCCTTGTGGGCGGCGCGGCGGCGGGCTGCTCGCCCCTGGCGCTGCTTCAGGACGCGCGCATCATGCCCAAGGGCGAGGGCACGCCGGGCTTCGGCGTCGCGGTCTCGATGCCCACCGAGAAGGGCACCTACGCCAAGCCCGACGGCGACACCCAGGACGACCGGACCGACCTCTACCTCAAGCCGCTGCCGCACGTTTTGGGCTGGTATCGCCACGGCGTCGGCGGCCGGGTGGAGTTTCAGGGCCTCTTCAGCCTGCCGACCTTCACCTTGGGCGCGGCGATGAAGGTCGGCCTCATCGGGCCCGACGAGGGCTCGCCTTTTTCCGTGGCGCTGTCTGCCGAAATGGGGGGTTCGCCCGTGCTCGGCCAGGCGCTCTTGGCCGGCGGCATGTTCATCAGCGTCCAGGCCAGCGAGAAGGTCAGCCTCGACACCTCGGGTCACTTCGGCGTGGTCCCCGGCCTCTGGCGCCGCCCCGCGCTCACCGCGACCGCGGGCGTGTCCATCAAGACCGCCCAGCGCGTCTGGCACGTCGCCGGCGGCTACACCTTCGACGTGGGCTTCGGCTCCAACCCCGCCGCCTACCTCGCCATCGGTTTCACCGAGTAGCCCGCCCGGCGGGAGCTCGGAGCGGGCGGTCGCGGTCGGCGAACGAATGCCGGAGCCGGCGGAGGCTTCAGGGGGAGGCCGACCCGGGCAGCCTCCCAGGTGCGAGGCCCGCCGCGCGCCGGGTTGGGACGCGCGGCGGGGGGCCGGGCTAGTTCCGGTCGGAGCGGGCGAGCTCGTTGAAGCGCTTCGCCTGGTTCACGCCGCGGAGGTAGAAGAACAGGATGACTGAGCCGGTGACAGCGCCACCGATGAG
>CAZNZH010000525.1:1330-4575 GCA_964577445.1 uncultured Myxococcales bacterium | reverse complement strand
CTGAAAAGACATGAGCCAGCCACGCGACGGGAGAATATGGGAACACCTTCTCAGGTCACGCTGAGGTCAGCCGCTAGGGCAACCACGGTGTCGACGTCGCCGCCCTCGAGCAGCCACGCCCGTGGGCTCACGGAGATCCCGCCCCGCTCAAGCCCGCCCCTCACAAGATCCACCGACGGGCTCGTAAACCATCGATACACGCTCACCGGGTGCAGCGCTTCGTCAAGGGCCGGCAGCACCTTCGCCCACCCGACGACCTCGTGCGTGTCGACGAACTGAAAGGCCGGGAGTCGCCACGCAGCCCCCTGCTTGATGCCGTAGAGGCTGCGCTCCTTGAGCCGCTGCCGGATGCGGCTCTCGTGAACGCCCAGGCGCTCGGCGGCCGCTTGGGTGGTGAGCCCGGTCGCGAGCAGCTCCCAGTAGCTCGCCGCGCCCTCAAAGAGCGGGTCCGGCGCGTTGGCCGCACTCTGCGGCTCAAGTGTCCAGCCGCCCGCCTCAAGCACGTCCACCTCGGCCTCGCACAGATCCCGCGAGGGCTCTTGACGCTCCATCGCGACGCCGAGGCGCTCGATCGCCGCCACCATGAACGCCTCGACCTCCCGCGGTGTCAGCTCGATGCCGTGGGTGCGGAGCAGCGTCTCAGTGATGGCAACCATAGAACCCTCGCGGAACTTCACGGCACAAATAGGCGCGAGCCGACCACCACCGTCAAGAGCCACAGGTGTCAGACGCAGGGCGATCGCCTGCGCCCCACGGAGGCGACCACCGACGCTGGGGTGACCCCAGGTCCGGGTGCCGGAGCCGCCTCCTGCCGGCGGGGGCACCGACCTCCGGGCACCCGGAGGCGACCACCGGCGCAGGGGTGACCCCGGATCCGGGTGCTGGACCCGACCTGCCCCCGGCGGGAATACCGACCTCCGGGTGCCGGACCCGCCTTGGTCCCGGCGGCAGGACCGACCTCCGGGTGTCGGACCCGGTCTGGCCCCGGCCGAAGAGGCGTCGGCGCCTATCGTCACTTGTCGAAGAGGCTCGCGAGGTCGTCGAGGGCGGTGTGCAGGCCCTCGGAGGCGGCGGCGCGGGTCTCGGCGCGCTCAAGGTCGGCGTCGCTGAGGCCGGCGAGGGGGAGGCGCCAGGTGGCGAGGTGGCGAAACAGCGCGAAGAGGAGATCGGCGGCGGTGGTGGGGCCGATGCCCTGGGTCCTCTGGAGCTCGCGCATGGTGGCGGGGAGCTCCGAGAGGGGGGCGCCGCGATCGGAGATCACGTCGTCGCGCTCGAGGGCGCTCAGGGCGCGGCCGAGGGGCTTGCCGGTGGGGAGGCGGAGGCTGTCGATGGGCGCGGCCATGGCGCGGGGGTCGAAGAGGTGCTCCATGGCGTGCATGAGGTCGGTCCACGAGTCGATGAAGAGGTGGGTGCTGACCCAGCCGGGCTCGGGCCGCCACGAGGCGATGAGGCGGCGCTCGGCGCGGTAGGTCAGCCAGGCGGTCTCGACGGGGTGCTCCGGGGCGCCGGCCCGCGCGGGGTCTGGGGCGCCGGTGAGCTGGCGCAGCGCCGCGCCGATGGTGATGTCGGGGGGCAGCGTCGCCGCCAGGTCGGCGGGCAGCAGCAGGACGGCGAGGGGGTGGCGGAGCAGGCGCTCGTCGGCGGCGCCGGGCATGGTGGCGTCGGGCTCGACACCGAGGTTTTTGAGCAGCACCCCGACCGGCGGCAGGAGCTCGGCGTCCTCCAACAGCGCTTCGAGGGGCTCCGCCAGGTAGGGGTCGTCGGCGGCGGCCAGTCGCAGGTGGCTCAGGTTGTCGATGACGGGCGCGAGGTCCGCGGCGCACCGGGCCCGCGCGAGGATCTCCCGGGCCCAGTGCTCGCGCACCAGCGTGAGGTCACGACCGTAGTAGAAGAACTCGCGAGACCCCAGGCCCTCGATGGAGGTGAAGCCCAGCCAGCGCAAAAGCCCGGGGACACCTATGTCGTGGAGATCCGGCCACGCGGCGGAGCACATCGCGTCGTTGAGCAGGTCCCGCGGGATGGGAACGGCCCGGTACTGCCCCTCGGTGTCGGGCACGCTCGCTCGCCACGCGGGAGCCACGTTGAACTCCGGCAGCGGATCGCCCGGCGATCCCGTGGCGTCGCGCAGGAGTCGAAAGATCTCAAGCCGGACCGGCGGCGGGTCCGTCACCTCGCTGAAGGCCGCGAAGAGCGCGTTGGCCACCTCCACCCTGCGCGCGCTCATCCGCAGCGCGGAGAGCAGGAACATCGCGTCGTCCACCTGGACCAACCACCCGATGTGCAGACCCGCGGGGTGTGCCTGGGGCGTGGGTGGATCGCCGAAGACGTACACGCCCTCGACCTCATCGACCTCATCGAATTCATCGAGCGCGAGGTCCTCCGCCCCCTCGGTCCACCGCAACACCTCGTCGGCGACCCGCCCCGCGCCGCCTCTGCCCACGGGCTCGAACCTGTAGATCGAGGCATCCATCGGCAGAATGGCCCCCACGATGTGCCACGCCGCCCGGCCTGTGGACTCCCCGAACAGGTCGCCGAGCGCTCCGACGCCCTCGGGCGCGAAGGCCTGTTCGGCGTCGCGGCCGAGGGCCTGAAACACCCTGTCGGCGCCCTTCCCAAAGCGTTCGAGCAGCTCTCCCCGGCGCTTCTGCTTCATCACGTCCTCCCTTGCTCTTCGTCGCAACGCACCACGCGGACCGTGGCGCTCGCCAGGAACTCGGCGAAGCGGTCCACACTCACGGACTCCATCACCCAGCGCAGCACCAGCGGCTCGGGGACGCAGTCAAGCCAGGGCCCCGGCTGCAAGAGCCGAGCGTAGCGTCCGGTCTTCGAGGCCAGCTCGGCCCGGGCCGCCGCGGCGATGGGCCCGGCGGGGCCGAAGCCCTCCGCAGCGAGGCGCTCGGCGCTGAGATCGACCGGCACGAAGAAGGCGCAGCCCTGGCCCTTCGCCTCACGCTTATGCCCGCGCTGGGTCAGCAGGCCGGCCAAGAGCGCGCCGAAGACGGTCCCCAAGAAGTGGCTGAGGGTGGCCGTGCGCTCGCCGGTCTCTAACAAGAGCTCGCCCGGGGCGAGTCCCAGGTGCGCGCTGAGGTCGCGGGCCAGGCCAAAGGAGTAGCGCGGGGCCTCGCGGGCGATGAAGCGCGACTCTTCTAAGCCCTCGGAGCTCTGGACGTAGACCCGGTCCTCGCTGACGCGGGTGACCTCGCGGCGGCGGCCGCCCAAGGAGAGCGCGAGCGCCCCGCCCTGGC
>CAZNZH010000525.1:0-1320 GCA_964577445.1 uncultured Myxococcales bacterium | reverse complement strand
GAAGCCCCGCGGTGCCCAGGAGGCGGCCGGTGGTCTCGTCGACGATCTGGACCTCGGGGGAGTCGGCGATCAGCGCGTGGATGCGGCCGAACTCAAACGCGCGCTCGGCCCGGGGCTCGGCGACGAAGCGGTCCCGGTCCACCCCACGAAGCCAGCCCCGGTCGGCCATCTGGCGGAGGATCTGCGCGCAGTCGGCGCGAGACCACAGCGCGGCGGCGTCGGGGGCGAGCCGGGCGTGGAGCGCGGCGGCCGAGACGTGGCGCTTGGGGTTTTGAAAGAGGAGCGACAGGGCCTGCTGGGCGAGGACCGTGGGGCGGAAGGCGACCGGCTCGTCGAAGAGGCGGGCGTCGAGGGCGCAGGCGAGGAGGTGCTCGAAGCGCGCGGCTTCGAAGGGGCCGGCGTGAAGGCACATGACCCGGTTGGGCCCGCCCAGGCGGTTGGCGCGGCCGGCGCGCTGGATGAGCGAGCCGACGTCGGGCGGCGGGGCGAGGAGGACGGCGAGGTCGACGTCGCCGATGTCGATGCCCAGCTCGAGCGTCATCGTCGCCACGCAGATGGCGCTGGGGGCGTCGAGGAAGCGGCGCTCGACCTGGAGGCGCTCGCCGCGGGCCAGGGAGCCGTGGTGGGCGAAGACGTGGCCGCGGAGCCGCGGGTGGCTGGACAGGCGGGCCGCGAGCGCCTCGACCTGGGCGCGGACGTTGGCGAAGACGAGGAGCTTGGAGGCCTCGGCGCTGAGCCAGGCCTGGGCGATGGCGTCGGCGGCGGCCTCGAGGGTGTCGGCGGCGACCAGGGTGGCCTCGGTGGGGCGGGGGCGTCGGGCGCCGGCGTGCAGCACCTCGGCGGTAAGGCCCAGGTAGCGGCGGGCGAGGAGGGCGGGGTCGGAGACGGTCGCTGAGGCGGCGGCGCGCTGGACGAGGGTGTCGCCGGGGCCGCGAGCGACCCGGTCGAGGCGCTCGAAGAGGCAGCGGAGCTGGTCGCCGCGGGCGCTGCGGTCGAGGAGATGCAGCTCGTCGGCGACCAGGGCGCGGACGTCGGAGAGCGCGCGGGGGCGGCGCGCGAGCATGGAGTCGAGAGACTCCGGGGTGGTGATGAGGAGGGTCGGCGGGGCGGCGTCGTCGAAGGCGGGGGAGTCGCCGGTCTTGAGATCCAGCGAGACGCCGGCGCGGCTGAGGGGCCCGCGGAGGCGGCGCTGCAGGTCGTTGGCCAGGGCGCGGGTCGGGCTGACGATGAGCAGCTCGAGGGCCGGCGCGGCCCGGGCACTGGAGCTGGTGGCGTGGGCGGCGAGGATGCGCTCGAGGAGCGGCGCGACGACGGCCTCGG
>CAZNZH010000524.1:0-4607 GCA_964577445.1 uncultured Myxococcales bacterium | reverse complement strand
GTCTACGGCATCGTGCAGCAACACGGCGGCTACGTGGTGTGTACGACCCGCGAGGGTCACGGCACCACCATGGCCTTCTCGCTGCCCGCCCGGGCGCGGGGAACGGTGGCCCCGGTGGAGACGGCCGCGCCGGTGGGGCGGGGGCGGGGCGAGCGGGTGCTCATCGCGGACGACGAGCCCCTGATGCGGTCTTTAGGCCAGCACGTCCTCGAGAATCTTGGCTACCGCGTCGTGGTGGTCGACGACGGGCTCGCGGCGGTCGCCGCATACCGCGCGGAGCCGAACGCGTTCGCGCTCGTGATCTTGGACATCTCGATGCCGGGCCTCTGCGGCGATGAGGCGCTGCGCAAGATCCTGGAGATCGAGGCGGACGCGCGCGTCATTTTATGGAGCGGCTACTCCGCGATGACCGAGGCGGGGTCCGCAGAGGAGCTCGGGGCGCGGGCGTTCTTGCCGAAGCCCTTCCGCGCCGACGAGCTGGGACGGATCGTGCGTCGCGTGCTGGATAGCTGAGCCGGGCGTGTGGCCGCCGGGCGGGCGCGCACACGGCGACGCCGGGCGCGGGGGGCCCGTCAGTTCAGGGAACGCAGGGTGACGTCGACGGTGGTGCGTCCGATCAGGAGGCGGTCGGCGGTGCTGACCACCAGCGTCACCGTGGCGGGCTGGTCGATCCAGTCGCGCCACGGGACGTTGTCGACGACCAGGATGAGGTCGAGGTGGTAGCCGTAGCCGTCGCCGCCGTCCTCGATGCCGCGCTTGGACCACTCGCGGCTCGCCGATTCACCGCTCTGCGACGTCAGGGTGGCGCTCACCCGGAGATCTCCCTCGGTGACCGCGGCGGTGCGAAAGCCGAGCACCACCATGTGCAAGCCCTGGTTGCCGCCGGAGATCTCGAGGTCGGCGCCCGAGGTGACCTTGTGGATGGAGGGTGAGATCCTCGACGGCGCGCCCTGGGCCGGGTGGTCCGCGAAGAGCGGGGTGCCCAGCTCGGCGGTCAGCAGGTCGAGGCCCAACTCATAGCAGTAGGGTTTGACGGCGTCGGGTGTCCGCGCCCGTCCGGGGAGGCACGGGAGCGCGTCGGGTTCGAGCGGCTCGCCGGAGCTGGCCGGGTCACACGCGGTGGCGCCGCTGAGGCTGAGCAGGGTCACGACGACGATGGCGAGGCGGTTGGCGCGCACACACGGCTCCGCGCAGCGGCGGTAGGCAGGACCGACAGACTACCGGGCCAGTCTAACACGCCACAAGAGGTCGGCCGTCTCTGGATCCAAGCGGGCGCCTGAGTCATCCTGCGTGGCGCCACACGGTGCACCGCCCCGGTGGCTCGTCGTCTGTGCCGAGACACCTCGGACAGACCACAGGCGGCACACTCTGGAGCGCCAGATGCCCGTCGCTGCCGTCCGCCCGGTCCTGGCCACCCTGGTGGCGCTGGTTGCCCTCTCACTGTCCGGGTGCCCAGACAGCGGAGGCAGCGACGCCATCGCCGTGGGGATCTTCGGCGCGACGGTCGGCGCCCCCAGGGCCGACGCCACCGTCGAGCAACGCGCCACCTTTGAGCGCGGCAAACAGGTGGCGCTGCGACGGTTCACCCCCGCGGACGGCCTCGGCCCCACCTTCAACGTGACGTTCTGCGGCGGCTGCCACGAGCGCCCCACCCTCGGCGGCGGCGCACCGCGCTACCGCGACTTTTTCGTCGTCGGCTTCGAGTCCCAGGCCGGCTCCTTTCTCACCCTGGGAAACTCGGGCGTGCGACCGCAGTACGCCACCGAGGAGAGCGACCACCACCCGGGCCCCAAGAGCCCCAACGTGTTCACGAAGCGCAGCGGGACCGCGTTTTTCGGTGTTGGCGCGCTCGCCGAGATCCCCGAGGAGGAGATCCTGAGACGAGCCGACCCCCTCGACGCGGATGGAGATGGGATCCGCGGGCGCCCGAACTACGATCGAGGGTTTGTCGGTCGCTTCGGCCGAAAAGCGCAGACCGTCTCGCTGGAGGGCTTCATCCGGGGCCCCATCAAAAACCACCTCGGCATCACCACCGACCCGCTGCCCGACTCGCGCAAGGCGCTGCTGCCAGTGCCGTCTGCGGCGGACCCGACCGCTGCCACGCTGCGGGCCGGCGCGCTCCGGATGGAGGGGCTGGGGACGAAGATGGGCGCTCAGGCCGCCGCGCCCGCGGCGCCGACGCGAGATCAGGACAGCGTGCCGGATCCGGAGCTCTCAGAGGATGACCTCTTCGACGTGGTGGCCATGGCGATGCTCATGGGGGCGCCCCGACCCGACCCACCGACCGAGGACACCGAGGCGGGCCGCGGGATCTTCGGCGCGCTGGGCTGCACCGGCTGTCACACCCCGGCCCTTCGCGGCCCGCACGGCATGGTGCCGGCCTACACGGACCTGCTCCTCCACGACATGGGGCCGGCGCTGGACGACCGGACGCCCATGCTGCTCGCCGAGGGACGCGATTGGCGGACGCAGCCGCTCTGGGGGGTGATGGCCGTGGGGCCGTGGCTGCACGACGGGCGCGCAGACACGCTGGACGAAGCCATTCGGCTGCACGGCGGTGAGGCGGAGGCGTCCCGCGACCGCTACCTGGCGCGAACCGAGGGCGAGCGGGCGCTGGTCGTCGCGTTCCTCGAGTCGCTGGGCGGTCGCGAGGCGTATTCGGAGGGCCTCATCCCACCGAACACCCCGGTCGCGGCGGCCGGCGAGTGCGGCGGGCCGACCCGGACGCTCGATAGCGAGGAGGCGCAGATGTACCTCGCTGGACGCGGCGTCTTCGACCGGGACATGGGGGTCAAGCGCGGGTTGGGGCCGCTCTTCAACGGAGACTCGTGCCGGGCGTGCCACTTCGACCCCGTGGTGGGCGGCGCCGGACCGCCGGGCGTCGACGTGACCCGGCACGGTCGGCTCGACCGAGACACCGGCGTCTTCACCGCGCCCGCCATGGGGACCATGGCCCACAAGGGGACGACCGCGCTGAACGCGCTGCCCCCGCTCGACCCGGACGCCGACTGCTTCGAGCTGCGGCAGACGCCAGCGGTGTTCGGCTTGGGGCTCATCGAGCAGATCCCCGACGCGACGATCCTCGCCGGGGCCGACCCTGACGACCTCGACGGTGACGGGGTTCGGGGTCGGGCGCGCATGTTCGATGCGACCCGCGTGGGCCGCCTGGGCTGGAAGGCCGGCGTGCCGACGGTGGAGGAGTTCCTCCGCGACGCCATGACCAATGAGATGGGCATGACGTTGCCGGCGCGGGCCGGCCAGCAGCTCGGCGTGCAAACCGACGACGATGGCACCCCGGACCCGGAGCTGAGTGACGCCGACTACGACACGCTGCTCTTCTTCCTGCAGAACATTGGCCCGCCGCCGCGCGAGCGGCTCGACGTGGCGCGCGAGGACGCGGGTGAAGACGTCTTTGACCGCATCGGCTGCGAGGCGTGCCACACCGCGTCGATGCCCGCCGCCGACGGTGTCCCGGTCAACCTGTATAGCGACCTGCTGCTCCATGATGTCGCGACGGAGGGGGCGCTGGGCATCGTCGACGGCGACGCAGGCATCCACGACTTCCGCACGCCACCTCTGTGGGGGATTGGGAAGACCGCCCCCTATCTCCACGACGGGCGTGCAGCGACGCTTGAGGAATCCATCGTCGCCCATGACGGCGAGGCGGCGGCGAGCCGGGACAGCTACCTCAGCCTGGACGCCACGGAGCAAGAGGCGCTGTTGGCGTTTTTGCGCTCGCTCTGACAAGGTGTCGACATCCCCGGACCAAGCACAGAGAAACCATCGTGCATTCAAGCACTTACGAGTGCTTGCGCCATGCTGGGCGCGGTCGGCCGACGCGCGCCGGTCCCTGACAAAACCGGAGTCACCGGAGCGACGGGAGCTGCTGGGGACGCCCTGCGAGCGCGGTGTCCCGCAGCACCCATCGGTGGGGCTGAGCCCCCGCGGCTTGGCTGGCGCGCGGACTCTCCAAGGCCCGCACGCGACGGTCGCGTCCGCTGGCTGAGCTCCGCCGCCCCAAGGCCACGGAGATGCCTGTGCTAGCACCCGGCTCAGTCCGCGAGATGAGTCCCAAACGCCCGATGGGGCGGAGGGCGGGGACCCAACGGCGCGCCGGCCTGGTGCTGGCAGCGTTGGCCCTTGGGGGCGTGGCCCTCGGCTGCGACGCCGGAGGGCGCTGGCTGTCGGTGGTGCAACCCACCACCGGAGTCGAGCGGCTGCGGGTGCGCTACGACCTTGCCACGAGCGAGCGGGCGCGGCGCGACGGGCTCCAGACGCGAACGCCGCTGGGCATCGACGAGGGGCTGCTGCTGGAGCTCCCGCTTGAGGGCGAGGTCTGCATCCACAACAGCGCGGTCAGCTATGGGATAGACGTCGTGTTCGTCAGCGCCGACGACAGGGTTGTGCGCGACGTGGTGACGATGCAAGCCCATGACGTGAACGCTTCCTGTGCGACGCCGGTGAAACGCGTGCTCGAGGTGCGCGCTGGAGTCGGCGCAGGCGTCGCCCGAGGCGATCGGCTGGTGCGCCCCTGACAGGGCGTCCCCGCATTCGGACCGAGGGTGACGCCGCTCACGGACGCGATCGCCGCCCCGCTGGGCCGTGGT
>CAZNZH010000523.1:0-4620 GCA_964577445.1 uncultured Myxococcales bacterium | reverse complement strand
CGGGCGGTGCGTGCCCGCGGCGAACCGCACCGCCTGATAGCTGGCCGACAGCGCCAGGTGCAGCGAGCGGGCGCTCTCCGCCTGGGTCAGCGACAGGTCGAGGACCGCCGAGGCGTCGCCGTCGATGATCGCGGTGTCCTCATTGATCTTGTCGAGGATCCAGTCGCCCGAGAGCGCGGCCTCGATGTCCAGCCCGCCGATGTGCAGGGCGCCCGACCAGGAGGCCACGAGGTCGGCGGATGCGGCCTCGCCGCCGCCGCAGCTCAGCGGGCCGCCGCTCCCGTCGTAGCAGTCGACCTCCACGTCATAGGACAGGCCGAGGTGTTGCCCGCGGAATGCGCCGTGGGCGTCGAGGGCAAAGCCTCCTCCAGGCGCGCCGGCGGTGGCGCTCATCACGCCGTCGCGAAGCGTGGCCATGTCGCCGCCCTTGTCCGCGGCCATGAGCGCCCCGACGACTCGGGCGGTCTCGTCGAGGTCTTGCTGGGTCGCTGGTTCGGTGGAGCGCGAGCCGCCGTCGTCGCACGCGGCGGCCGTCAGCAGGGAGGCGGCGGCGAGGAGCGCCAGAGCGGTCAGTGAGAGTGGGCTGCGCATGGGATCTTCCTCCGCGTGGATCGTCGCGGCCGGCGTCATCGCTCGGGCCGCGTGACCTGACGATGCAACGCCCGGGCCAACATCGAAGATCGCTGTAATTACAAGGTGTTGCGCGCAGCCGCCCAGGGGCCTGGTCGCCGCCAGGCCTCACTCCGCGAGGCAGGCCGCGCCCCGTGGGGGCAGAACGCCCCGAGGCGAAGGCGCTGGTTCAGAATCCATGCGGCATCGCCGCAAAGAGACGCCCCATGTGCCCGAGAACACGCCCTTGTAGGCGCCGCGGAGGTCTACGGGCGCGTGCTCGTCGAGCCAGGCGCGGCGCTCGCGTCGAGAGGCCTCGATACCGCCGAGAGGGCTCAAGCTCGTGGTCAGTCTCGCGCACAGGCGGTCAAGGTGAGGTAGGCGAGGCCTCCCGCCGCCGGGCCGCTGGTGCCCGAGTAGGCGTAGCTCCCCTTGGCGCCAGGGCTCTTGTTGCAGCAGCCGGCGACCAAGGCGACCTGCTGCTCGGGGAGGTCGAAGGTGCCGGCGAAGCCGTGGCTGTGGAGGCGGTCCTCGAAGGGTGCGAGCGGGGTCCCGAGGGTGGCCGGGGCGGCGTTGGGGGCGAGCGCCACGCCGAGGCGGCCCTGATAGTCGCTGGCGGGCGACCAGCCGGCCGGGCAGGAGGTGGACTCGAACCAAGCCACGGCGCCCGAGGGCAGGGCGCTGTCGTCTACGATCACGGGCCCCGGCGGGCTGGGGTTGGGCAGCGCGCGGCAGGCGAAGAGCTGGATGTAGGGCCAGCCCGAGCCGCTCTGCAAGCTCAGCACGCTGAAGCCGTGGGCCCCCTTGGCCGCCAGGCCGTGGTTGCCCCCGCCGGCCGCCGCGATGCTCTTCTCGCCGACGTCGATGGAGGCGCTGATTTGGTGGGGGTGGACGTGGATCTCGCCGCTGGCGAGCGGGCTGCCGACGGTGGCTCCCGGGGTGCCGCCGGCGGGCGTGCCGACGATGAAGCGGCCGTCGGCGGCAGCGAGATTCTCAAAGCCCGCGGGGCACTCGACCGCGTTGAAGAAGAGGATGGCGCCGGCGGGGAAGGGGTGCCCGTCCTCGCCGAGATCCACGGCGTCTATCTCGCAGAGCACCTCGTGCACGGTGGGCATGCCATCGGCGGCCGGCTCCGTGCTGCCCGACAGCGGGTGGGTACCCGCCATGCCGAAGCCACCCGTGCAGCATGCGGTCGCGCCGGAGATGTCGGTCGCGGCGATGCTGATCTGCGTGGTGAAGGCGTGGGTGTGCACGGGAGGTTGGGTGGAGGTCAGCGCCGTGCCGACGGTGAGTCCGACCTGGCTGCCTTCGGACGTGCCTTTGATGAGGCGGCCGCGCGCGGATTCGAGGACGTGCCAGCCCGTCGGGCAGGCGTCCCCGGGCATGAACGCGAGGGTCCCCCGCCGGGGCGCGAGCAGCCACAAGGGTGGCGCGGCGTCTGGCGCGGCGTCGGCGTCTGGGAGCGTGTCCGGTGCGGCGTCCGGTGCGGCGTCGGCGTCTGGGAGCACGTCCGGTGCGGCGTCGGCGTCTGGGAGCGCGTCCGTTGGGGCATCCGGCGTGGCATCCGCCTCCACGTCGGCGCCGAAAGCCCCGTCCGCGTCCGCCGCCGTGACGTGCGCGTCCGTGCAGGCGCTCAGCAGGGTCAAGCCAGCCAGCAGCCGAAAGCAGACAGCGCGGCGCGATGTCGCCATGGCGGGCGTCTCCGGGTCGGGTGAGGGGGTCGACCGGCGAAGTATCAGGCGCGAGCACGGCTGAGACAAGGCGTCCGGCCCCCGGGCGGCAATCCGCGGCCCCCGACCGCGGCGCCCAGGTGGTGGATTCGGGCTCTCGCCCAGGGCTGACGGCGGCGGCCAGCCAGGGTAGGCTCGGCGTGGTGTGCGGGAGCGGGGGTTCGACGATGCGTCTGGGGCTGTGGTGTGGCGTGCTGGCGCTGGTCGCGTGCGACGCGGACATAGACGAGCGCTCGCTGGTTCGGGTGGCCGAGCAGCGCGACGCCGTGGCGGGCGCGGCCACGGGCGACGCGCGCGGCGGCGACGCGGGTCCTGAGCTCGACGCGGCTCCCGACGCGACGGCCGACCCCGGCGCCGCCCTCGATGCGGACGCGGGCGTCGCGCCGGGGCTCGACGTGGCTGAAGGCGTGGACTCGGTCGCCGACGCTGAGCTCGGGCTCGACGCTGGCGGCGAGGTCGCCCCCGACGCCAGCGCCGACGCCGACGCCGACGCCGACCCGGCTCAGCCCGAGGGCCCGGGCAACCTCAACGAGGGCTTCATCGGCGGGGCCTGCGCCTCGCTCGGTGCCTGCGATTACTCAGGCGCCATCTGCCTCGGAGACGACGAGGGCTTCCCCGCAGGCCACTGCTCGCAGCCTTGCGACCTCTACTGCCCCGACCAGGCCGGCGCCGTCACGACGTTCTGCGTCGACGCTGGCGAGCTGGGCCTCGCGGACCCCGGCGGGCTCTGCGTGATGCGCTGCGACTATGGCCTCAGCCCGACCGGCTGCCGCGCCGGCTACCAATGCGTGCCGCTGGACCGTAACGGCGACGCCCAGACCGTCGTCTACGC
This sequence comes from uncultured Myxococcales bacterium, assembly GCA_964577445.1. GTDB lineage: Bacteria > Myxococcota_A > UBA9042 > PHBI01 > JACKFB01 > JACKFB01. The sequence continues at coordinate 1,449 of CAZNZH010000523.1, read as the reverse complement.
GTGCGTCCCCGGCACCGACCACCCCTTCGAGCTCAGCGCCTGCCACCAAGCGCTGCTCGACCGCGGCGTCGGCTTCACGCCCGCGCCCGACCCCCTCGACGTGGCCTCCAACGTCCCCGGCGTCATCTGCAGCGTCTTCGAGCCCATCCGCGTCGCCGGCCTCATGCACGGCGTCAGCTACCGCTACGCCACCACCAGCGGCCCGGTGAAGCCCATCTTCGCCTCCTGCCCGCTGGCCCTGGCCATGGCCGAGACCGCCGCGCTGCTGGCCGACCAGGGCGTCACCGACATCCTGCACTTCGGCGTCTACAACTGCCGCGCCATCGCCAACACGACCAAGCTCAGCCAGCACGGCCTCGCCAACGCCATCGACATCAACGGCCTGCGCTTCGCCAGCGGCACCACGCTGACCATCAAGAAGGACTGGGAGGTCGGCGCGGCGTTCCCGGTCACCGAAGGCGGCAGCTTCTTGAGGTGGGTCGCCGAGACCCTCCACGCCCTGCTGGTCTTCACCGTCATCCTCACCCCCGAATACAACGCCGACCACGCCGACCACCTCCACTGCGACCTCACCCCCGGCTCGGATTTCCTCAAGTGACGGCCCCCCGACCCGGCGCGCCCGAGGTGCTCCGCCTCGACGATCCCCCCGACGACCTGGGCGAGGGCGGCGGCATCACCGCGCACTGGTACCGTCCGAGGCAGGCCAGCCCGAGATCGGCGGTGGGCATCGTCGTGCTCCCGATCCAGGGCGGCGACTACGAGGTGTCGACCCACTTCGCCGAGGCCTTCGCGGCCATGGGCTACCACGCGCTGCGCTTTGAGCGGCGGGCCGAGTGGCTGGTGGCCGAGCGCCCGCTCGAGGAGCTGGCGGCGCTCTTGGAGCGCTACCGCCAAGACGTGCGCCACGGGATGACCGCGTGGCTGGCGCGCCCGGGCGGCCCTACGCGGCTCGGGCTCTTCGGCGTCAGCATGGGGGCGGGCGTCGGCGCGGCCGTGGCGGGCGTGGACTCGCGCATCGGCGCCTCGGTGCTCTGCATCGGCGGCAGCGGCCTCGCGCGGGTCTTGATGGAGACCGCCGACACGGAGATCCGCCTGTACCGCGACGCCCTGGCCGCCCGTCTGGGCCAGGATCTACCGGCGCTCTCGAAGACGCTGCACGCGGCGCTCAGCCCGCTCGACCCCGAGCACGCCGGCCGCGGGATGAACCCGACGACCACGCTCTTCGTCACCGCGCGCTTTGACCGGGTGGTGCGCTGGCGCGAAGGGCTGGCGCTGTGGGACGCCATCGGCCGCCCCCGCCGCGTCATCCTGCCGTGCGGCCACTACTCGGCGGTGGTCTTCGTGCCCTGGATTCGCTGGCTGGCGCGCCGCTGGTTCGATCGGCACCTGCTCTGACAGGGGTGCGGCGAGAGACCGGCTGGTGTCTCGCGGGTCGGGGGCGGCCGACGC
>CAZNZH010000522.1:0-4636 GCA_964577445.1 uncultured Myxococcales bacterium | reverse complement strand
CCGATTTGAGGAGGATGTCCGCCCGGTCGATTCGGTATCACACACGAAGGTGGCGGCTCGCGCCCTGATGGAGATCATGAATCTGCTGACGCGCCTGGTCGCGAGCGGCCGCGAGCGGCCGACCGAGCCCGCGCGAAAAGAGCCTGACAGCAGCGATAAACGAGGAGAGTGAGCATGTCCGAACCCCTGAGCCCATCGGAGGCGTTTGAGCCGCTCCGCGGCGTCGGCGACCAGATCGTCGGCTATCTGCCCAAGGCGGCCGGGGTGCTCGGCGTCCTGATCGTGGGCATCGTGGCGTCCTACCTGCTGCGCCGCCTGACCCGTTGGTTGGTGCGGCGCACCGGCATCGAGGCCTTCGCCGAGCGCATCGGCGCCTCACGCGCACTCTACGCCCTGGGCGCCAAAAAGAGCGTCGCCCACGTCTTGGGCAGCGTCGTGTGGGTCGCCGGCCTGCTGGTGACCTTCTCGGTGGTCGCCGAGATGCTCGCGCTGCCTGGCCTCGCCGAAGGCGTCGCGGCGATCACGGCGTTTCTGCCGCGGCTGATGGCCGCCGGCTTCATCGTCGTCGCCGGCATGTTCCTGGCCGACCTCGTCAACACGCTCATCGTCCGCATCGGCGAGCGCGACGAGCAAGCGCACCTCGAGTCGCCGCGCCTCATCGGCCGCTTCATCTATTACACCATCCTCACCGTCTCCGTGGCGCTCGCCGTCGGGCAGGTGGGCCTCGACACGACGCTGCTCAACATCCTCATCGGCGTGGTCGCCGCCGCCATCTTCTCCAGCGCGGGCTTCGCCTTCGCCCAGGGCGCCCGCGACGTGGTCCGAAACATCATGGCAGGCCACTACCTGCGCGGAGTGTGCAGCCTGGGCGACACCCTGACGGTGGGCGAGGTCTCGGGGGTCGTCGTCGCCTTCGCGTCGACCTCGGTGATCCTGCGCAGCGAGGCGGGCGAGCACATCATCCCCTGCGCGCTGGCGCTGGAGCGCCCGATTTTAGTGACGCGGCTCGCCCACGCCGCGGTCGCCCAGGCCGTCGAGACGAAAGAAACGCCCACGCCGATGTGACGTCGCGCTCGACCGCGCTGTCCCCTTACAGAACACGGCCAGCACGTCTGACGCGCCGAGGTTCCGTCAACAGGGGGTGCAGTCATGGCGGTGAATTCCGGAGAAGAAACCGCGCAGGCGCCGCCGCTGTCCTCAGCTACCTCGCGCGGCCTCCGTTTCTGCCCGGTCCGTCGACCGCGGGCCCGTCACTGGGCGCGCGTCGGCGTGAAGAAGCGCGCCGCGCGGGCGGCCTGAGAGATTCGACTGCTCCTCCCCTCCGCTCGAGGTGATCCCATGCTACATCTGAGGCATTTCCGCGCGCTCGTGCTGAGCGCCGGCGCCCTCTTCGCGTCCTCGGCAGCCCTGGCCGAGCCCGCGCCGCCCGACCTCCAAGCCGTCGGTGACGCCGCGACTCAGCTCGCGCTCGACCTGACGCCGGTCCCAGCCGGCATGGGCGCGCTCTTCGTCCCCAGCGCCAGCCGGCCGAACCTCGAGCCGCCGGTCCACGTCCTGGTCGGCGAAGACCGCGTCGCCACCGCGACCACCGGCGCGCGCATCCCGCTGCCGCCGGGCGAGTACACCGTGCGCATCGGCCACGGCCCCGCCCAGTGGCGCCCGACGCGCCAGGTGACGGTCGTCGCCGGCCAGACCGCGATGGTCGACGGGTTCTTCGGCGCGCTGAGGGTCACCGCCATCGACCAGCTCGACCGGACGAAGAGCCAGAAGTACGTCGTGGTCAGCGAGGACAAACAGCAGGTCTACGGCCCGGAGACGACCAGCGACAGCCCCGCTTACCGCGCGACGCGCACGTGGATTTTGGCCCCGGGGCGCTACCACATCGTGTTGGGCAAGCGGGCGAGCCGCGAGCGCGACCGCGTCGCCATCCCGGTCGGCGCGGGCGAGCGGCTGGACTACCGGCTCATCGTCGAGGACGGGCGCCTCGTGCGCACCGAGTTCGGCGAGCGAGCGCTCGAGGCGCGTGACGAACGCTGGAGGATCGACTGGGTGGTCGGCGGCTCCTTCGGCCTGGATCGGGCCAAGGGCGAGCTCTCCGGCTTCAGCGGCGACGCCATGCGGCTGGGCGCGTTCACGCGGCTGGAGGGTGGCTACGACAGTGGCAACCACCTGGCGCTTGGCCGCTTGTCCCTCGACGAGAGCTGGGTGGGCCTCGAGCACACCATCGGCCGCGGGCTGCCCTTTCAGAAGCTGACCGACATCGTGCAGGTCGAGCTCTTCTACAACTACCGCCTGGGCGCCGTCCTCGGACCCTATGTGTCGGCGCAGGTGCGCACGGCGCTCTTCCCGACGCAGATCCACAGCGAGCACGCCGTCACGGTCACGGTCGCCGAGCCCGAGGGGGGCTCGCGCCAGTTCGACCTCGCCGCGGACACCGAGCTGAACCTGATGTCCCGGTTTTCGCCCACCACCTTTCAGGAGGCGGTCGGGCTGGGGCTGACCTTGTGGGATGACGACGTGTTCACGCTGACCGCGCGCGCCGGCGTGGCGATGCGGCAGCAGCACTACGGCACCGACTCGCTCTACATCATCCGGTCACGCGCCGGGGTGCTCGAGCTGGGTGAGCTGGCCAACCGCAAGCGCGTCGGCGGCGAAGTGGCGGCGGGTTTGCGGCTGCGGCTGGGCGGCTTGATCACGGTCCAGTCGGACTTCGACAGCTTCGTCAGCTACGACGAGATCGCCGGAAACGAGAAGTTCCGGCCGGTCTTTTACTGGGACAGCACCGTGGGGTTGGCGTTGGGCGCGTGGGCGTCGCTGGTCTACCAGGTGACGCTCCACCGCGACGACACCCGCATCGAGGCGCTACAGCTCCGTCAGTCCCTCAACCTGCGTTTTCATCACTCGATCTTCTAGGAGGAGGCCATGCCCATCGGGACTCGATTCCTGGCGCTGCTGCTGCTCCTCGGCGCGACGTCCTGTGCGCCGGCGCGCGTGGCCTCGCTGCGCGACGACGCGCCCGAGGCCGTCGACGTCGAGGTGAGCTTGGAGCGGCTGCGCCAGGTCCGGCGGGCGCTGGCCGGCCACCCGCTGGCGGCGGAGCGGAGCGCTGAGCTGGACCAGACCGCGGATTGGCTCGACCGCGCGGAGGACCTGTCGGTCGCCCGCAAGGTCGACACCGAGCGGCTGGCCTTGGTGATGCAGGCGGTCGAGGCGCAGTTGGTGGCCGTGAAGAGCTACTACGACCGGAGGGCCGCCGACGAGGCCCTCGGGCTGCCCGCGCGGCCTGAGCTGAACGTTCGAGGGGGGCTGCGATGAGACGTCACCGAGGTCAGCGTTGGCTGGGGACGCTGAGAGCATGGGTCATCTGCGGTGGGCTGGCGATGGGCGCGGGCGGGTGTGCGGCGCTGCCGGTGCCTGCCGATCTGGACCGGGTCCGCGCGCTCTTGGACGCGCCGGGCACCGACGCGCTGGCGGAGACGCAACCCGCGCTGGTGGCCGAGTCGCGCTTTCACGCCGCCGAGGCGGAGCGGGCGCGTGTGCGGCGTGACGAGGAGGCGGCGCGGCTGCACGCGTCCATCGCGCTCCAGCGGCTGCGGACGGCGGACAACCTCGACGCGTCCGGGGAGCGGCGCGCGCTCTGGGCCTCGATGCAGGAGCGCGGGGACGGCGTGGTCCAGGTGGAGGGGGTCGGGGAGGGGGCGGCCGTCGGGCCGGACGCGCTACGGCCTGCGGTTGTGGGTGCGCCCGTGGCGCTCGGGCCGGGCGAGCTCGGCACCAGGCGCAGCGGCTCGGGCGCGTCCGCGGTGGATGAGGCGCTGCACGCCGCGGAGGACGCGCGCGCCATGGCGCTGATGCTGGGCGGCGGCTCCGACTCGCGCTTCGCCGAGGGGGAGGCGCTGCTCGACGTGGCGAGGCACGCCAAGGCCGACGGCTACCCGGAGCGGGCGCTGGCGCGGGCCGATGAGGCCGCGCTGGTCTTCCGAGTGATTCGGCTGACCCGCGGGCACGCCGCGGGCTCAAATAGTCAGACAAGAGCTGGCGGATCGCAGCCCGTCCAGGCGGAGCTGCGGGGGCGCATCGCGCGTCTGGACGCCCAGCGTATGGCCATCGAGGGGCTCGGCAACGAGGCGGCTTGCCCGATTCAGCATGGCCTGGCCGCGAAGCTCTTGGGGCTGGCGCGGCGAGCGCTGGCGGCCCGCGATGAGGCGGGCGCTGGTGCCTATCTGGGGGAGGCCGAGCGCCAGGAGGCCACGTGTGAGGCGTCCATCGAGGCGGGCCTCGTCAAGGTCGCGGCGAAGGCGAAGACCGCGCAAGAGCACGCGAAGCCGAGGGTCCTCAAGGATGCGCGCTGGGCCGAAGTGAGCTCGACGCTCGAGGAGGTCCAGGGCTTGGTGACCCAGGGCCGGCTCGTCGCGGCGCGGGCGAAGCTCGACGCGGCGACCGCGCGGGCGGCCGAGCTGACGCTGGCGCCGCCCGGGCAGCTAAAGCCTCTGCTCCCGCCCGCGCTCGCGCCCGCGCCGGAGCCGGCGATGCCCGCGGAGGACGCGGCGGATGAGCCAGAGCCCGCCACGCCCGCGAAGGACGCGGCGGCCGCGCCGGAGCCGGCGGTGCCCGCGGAGGACGCGGCGGCCGCGCC
>CAZNZH010000521.1:0-4641 GCA_964577445.1 uncultured Myxococcales bacterium | reverse complement strand
GAAGGCCGACAGCGGGTTTTTTCCGAAGATGAACGCGCGGTTGGGGCCGGTGCGGTTCTGCATGAGCGCGGACTGCTTTCGCTCCACGAGGGTCAGCAGCGTCGCGAGGACCATGACGAAGCCCAGCACGATGACGGCGAACTTGAGCAGCGCGGCGAGGAGGATCATCGGCCTACACCTCCGTCGGGGCCGGCGCGGGGGCCGCCACGGGTTCGGGGGCCGTGGGCGCCTCCGCCACGGCGACCGTCTCGCCGAGCTTCATGCCGTGGGGCAGCAGCGCCGCCCAGGTCATCCCGGCGAAACCCGCGACCGTGGCGCGGAGCCGCTCGAAGACGTCCTCGGGGCGGTCGAGGCTCGTCGGGTCGCCCATGGCCTCGCCCAGCTTCATCGCGTAGTAACCGTCGGACTTGCTGGTCGCCGCAGCGCCCGTGGCCTGGTCCATCCGCTGAACGATGCCGTCGAAGTTCGTGAAGGTCCCGACCTTCTCGAAGTGGGTGCGCGCGGGCAAAAACGTCGTCGCCATCTTCCAAAAAGGCGTCTGGAAGGCGCTGACCACAACCCGCTTGGGCACCGCCGCGAGCTTGGCCATCTGGGCCTCGCCGATGGCGTGGTTGTCACCGAAGACCAGCACCGCCTCGATGCCAGCGCCGTCGAACTGAGACAGCGGCTGGGTCTGTAGGCCGAACGCCCCAAAGACCGTCTCCACGCCGCGGCGATTCGGGTTCTTGTCGGCTTGGCGCAAGATCGCGTCCGCCGTGCCCGCGGCGCGGCCGCCCATGAACACCCGCGCCCCCGCCAGCGGCCCCTTGAGGAGCTGCGCCACGAGCCAGGCGTCCTCGTTGGTGAACCAGGGCGTCACGACCACCCCGATCTTCTGGCGGTTCGAGACCGAGCCCAGCTCCGCCGCGGCCGCCTCGATGGCCTCGACGTTGGTCACGATGCGCCGCCTGCCCTCGATCTGCGTCGCGGGGCCCTCCATGCGGGCGAGCTCCTGGTAGTCCCGATGGGCCAACCGCCCCTCGTCGCACATCCACCAGTCGTTGACGCGCGGGTTGTGCTCGGGCTTGGTCCGCCGCGGGACGTTCTCGAAGACGTCCGTGCGGGTCTTGCAGCCGCGGCTGCACTCGGGGCACACGCTGATGGCCGACTGCAGCAGCCAGACGCGCGTCCGGAAGCGGAAGTCGATGCTGGTCAGCGCCCCCACAGGGCAGATGTCGACGGTGTTTCCCGCGTAGGGGTTGTCGAGCTCTTTGCCGGGGAAGGTCGTCAGCTCCGAGTGCTCGCCGCGGTTGATGAGCTCAAGCTGGGTCTCGCCGGCGATCTCGTCGCAGAAGCGAATGCAGCGCGTGCAGAGGATGCAGCGCTCCGCGTCCAGCACGATGTCGGGGCCGAGGCGCTTGACCTTCGCCTTGTGGACCTTCGCGTGGGCCAAGCGGCTGGGGCTGGCCGAGTACTTGAAGTAGTGGTCCTGCAGGACGCACTCGCCGGCCTTGTCGCAGATGGGGCAGTCGATCGGGTGGTTGAGCAGGATGAACTCGAGCACGGCCTTGCGGGTCTTGACGATCGAGGGGCTCTGCGTCGAGACCTCCATGTCGTCCATGCACTCGGCGTAGCACGCGGGCGTCGGCTTCGGCGCCTTGTTCGTGTCGACGAGGCACATGCGGCAGTTCGCGGGCTTGGTGAGGCCCGGGTGGTAGCAGAAGGTCGGGATGTCGATCCCGAGCTGCTGGGCGGCCTCGAGGATGGTCGTGCCACGCTCGACCGTCACTTCGCGCCCATCGATCTTCAGTGTTGGCATCGTGCCGAGCCCCGCGTGTCGCCAAATCGGGCCATGGATCTAGCGGTCGATCTCGCCGCCGATCATGTTGATGGTGTCGAAGGTCGGGATGATGTCGGCCAACAGCGCGCCCCGGGTCATCAACCGCAGCCCCTGCATGATGGCGAAGCACGGCGGGCGCACCTTCACGCGCCACGGCCGGCCGCTGCCGTCGCTGACGACGTAAAAGCCGACCTCGCCGTTGCCGCCCTCGATGTAGCCGTAGACCTCACCGGAGGGCACGTGCACGCCCTCCATGATGAGCTTGAAGTGGGCGATCATGCCCTCGATGCTGTTGTAGACGGCGTCTTTCGGCGGCAGCACGACGCTCCAGTCGCCGACCGAGATCGGGCCCGGCTCCATCTGCGCGAAGCACTGCTCGATGATGCGCCACGACTGCGTCATCTCCGCCAGGCGCACGAGGTAGCGGTCGAAGTTGTCGCCGTGGGTCCCGACCGGCACGTCGAAATCGACGCGATCGTAGTGCAGGTAAGGCGCGTAGGTCCGCACGTCGTAGTCCACGCCCGTCGAGCGCAGGCAAGGCCCCGTGAACCCCAAATCGATGGCATCCGCCTGGGAAATGGCGCCCACGCCGGCCATGCGGTCGTAGAAGATGCGGTTGCGCGTCAGCACCTTGTCGATGTCGTCGACCAGGTGCTCGACCTGCTTGCGCACGTTGGCGACGGCCTCCCCCCACCCGGGCGGGATGTCGAAGTTCAGCCCGCCGACGCGCGTGTACGACGTGGTCAGGCGCGCGCCCGTCAGCTCTTCGATGCGGTCCCAGATGATCTCGCGCGCTTGGATGCCATACAGAAAGGGCGTGAACCCGCCGAGCTCGAGCGCGCCGGCCGAGATCGAGGTCAGGTGGTCGGAGATGCGGCTCAGCTCGCACGCGATCATGCGGATGTACTTGCAGCGGTCCGGCGTGTCGATGCCCAGCGCCTTCTCGATGGTCATCGACCAGCCCACGTTGTTGCACAGCGGCGACACGTAGTTCAGGCGGTCGGTGTAGGGCAGCACCTGGGCGTAGGTGCAGACCTCGCTCATCTTCTCGAAGCCGCGATGCAGGTACCCGATGTGCGGGTCGATCTCGACGATCGTCTCGCCGTCCAGGGTCAGCTCAAAGCGCACGGTGCCGTGGGTCGCCGGGTGCGAGGGCCCCATGCTGATGGTGTAGTACTCCGTGTGCATGGGGTCGTCGGCCGGCGCACGCGGGTTCAGGTTGCCCATACCCGGCGAGGGGCGCTTGGCCCACTCGGGGTCGTGGCCGTCGTGGGCGTGCGGGGGGCGTGGCAGGGGCGTCGCCATGGCCTACTCCAGGTCGCTCGAGAGTGTCGGCATGGGCATCAGCGGCTGGTAGCCACGCTGCGGGTAGTCCTTGCGCAGCGGGTGCCCCTCGAACTCCGGGTAGGTCAGGATGCGGCGGAGATCCGGGTGCCCGTCGAACACGATGCCGTACATGTCGAAGGCCTCGCGCTCAAACCAGTCCACGCCCTTGTAGACGCCGGTGAGGGTCGGCACGTGAAGGTCCGGCTCATCGAGCTGCACCTTCAGGCGGATGCGGGCGCGCTTGGTCAGGCTCATGAGGTGGTAGACGACATCGAAGCGCGGCTCGCGCCACCCCAGGTAGTCCACGCCGCAGACGTCGATGGGGAGGTCGAAGCGCATCGCGTCGTCGTGCTTGAGGAAGCGCGCGACCTCGACCAAGCGCTCGCGGCGCAGGACCACCGTGTCGTCACCGCGCCAATCGTGGCTCGAGACGACCGCTTTCGGGAAGCGCGCGATGATGGCCTGCAAGGCGGCCTGGCTCATGGAGTCGACTCCGTGGGGAGGTGGCGGGGAGGCGAGGACCGTGTCAGTCCCAGCTCATCGCCCCGCGCTTGTATTCGTAGACGAGGCCGAGGCTCAAGACGGTCAGGAAGAGGGCCATCGAGCCGAACGCGGTGGCCGCGAAGGCCGGGTCCGCCAAAAACGCCGTGTACTTGACGGCCCACGGGTAGAGGAAGACCACCTCCAGGTCGAACACCAAAAAGAGGATGGCGGTCATGTAGAACTTCACGCTCAAGCGGTGCCGCGGGCTGTCCACCGGGTCCACACCGGACTCGTACGGGATGCCCTTGATGCGGGTCGGGCGCGTCGGACCCAGCAGGCCGTTGACAAGCAGGATCACGCCCGCCAACAACACGACGATCATCGCGATGAGCAGGACAGGGACGTAGGGCTCGTAAATCTCGATCATCGGGGGCGCCTCCGAGGGCCCGAACGCGCGGCGGAGTTAGCACGCAGCCCAATGAGCGTCAATGGATTCACGGGTGCGCGGACAGCGTGGCGCGGGCGGCCTCGGTGGTGCGGTCGCACAGGGCCTCGTCGTGGGCGAGGCTGATGAACCAGGCCTCGTATTGACTGGGCGGCAACACGACGCCGCGCGCGCGCATGCCGCGCCAGAAGGTGCCGAAGCGGGCGGGTGCGGTCGCGGGGATGTCGTCGAGGCGGCGGACGGGGCCCGGGGCGAAAAACAGCGTCAGCATCGAGCCGACCCGCTGCACGCAGCCCTCGACCTCGGAGTCAGCCAGGGCCTGGGTCAGGCCGGCCTCGAGCCGCGCCGCGAGCGCCTCGAGGCGCGCGTAGACGCCGGGCCGGGCGAGCGCCTCCAGGGTCGCGAGCCCCGCGGCCACCGAGAGCGGGTTTCCCGAGTTGGTACCTGCCTGATAGACGGGTCCCTCGGGCGCGACCACGGCCATGATCTCCGCCCGCCCACCGTAGGCGCCCACCGGCAGCCCGCCGCCGACGATCTTCCCGAGGCAGGTCAGGTCGGGCGTGACGCC
>CAZNZH010000520.1:0-4651 GCA_964577445.1 uncultured Myxococcales bacterium | reverse complement strand
CGACGGCGGCTGTAAAGAGCGAGGCGTCGTCGTGCCAAGCGCGCACCTCGGCGCGGGTCGCCAGCACGCCGATTCCCAGCCAGACGCCGACCAAGAAGAGGGCCGGGTAGCGCATGGTGCCGAGACGCCCGGCGAAGGCGCCGCCGACGGCGAGGGCGAGGCCGGCGGCGGGGGCGTAGGCGAGGCGGCCGGCGAAGGGGGTCGGGAGGATGAACGCGATGTTGGACAGCAGCGCGAGGCCGACGACGGCGATGAGCAGGCCCAAGAAGATGAGGAGCTGGCGGTGGCGCAGCGCGGCGATGGCGGCGCCGACGAGGGCGACGGAGCCGGCGGCGCCGATGATGGCGAAGGCGCTCCGGGGGCCGGCGAGGTCGACCGCTGGGCCGTGGTCGGCGGCGATGGCCGTGGGGACGAGCCAGTGGCCCAGGTAGCGGCCGACGACGCCCAGGGCGCCCGGGAGGCGCTCGAAGAAGCCGAGGCCCGCGAGCTGGTTGTCGATGGGGGAGACCACGCCGCCGAGACCGCCCACCACGGCGACGCGCGCCCCGTACCAGATGCCGGTGACGAAGAGCAGCAGGACGGCGGCTTGGCGGTCGCGATCTTGGAGCGCCAAGATGAGGGCGGGCAGCAAGAAGATGACGGCGGACTCCTTGGCGGCGAGGGCGAGCCCCAGGGCCAGGACGCCGCGAAACTGGCCGCCGGCGAGCGCGCGCAGGCCGAGCAGGCCGAAGAGCGCCGCCAGGAGGTCGCCGCGCCCGACGATGGAGGCCACCGCCTCGCCGAAGATCGGGTGGGCGGCGATGACCATCATGCCGACCGCGGCGGCCGGCGGCGGGATGGCGAGGCGGAGGAAGAGCAAGCCCGCGGCCAGGACGACCAGGAGGTGGAGCAGGAGGTTGGTCGCGTGAAACGTGGCGGGCGCGCCGCCGCCGATGGCGTAGTCGAGGCGCAGGCTCGCCACGGTCAGGGGGCGCCAGCTCGCGAGGTGCTCAAAGCCGGGCTGGTCGCCCCAGAAGTTCGTGGTGAACACGTCGAGAAATGGGGCCGTCCCGTCGACCAGCGGGTTTGTGGTGACGGCGATCGGGTCATCGAAGGCGAAGCCGGCCTCGATGACGTCCGCGTAGAGCGCAAACGCGACCAGGATGGGGACGCACAGGACGACTATGTGCTGCCATCGAATCCGGTCCAACCCGCCCTCCACCATCTGTCCATCGCGGCGGATGCTCGCGCGTGCGGGGCGGCGGTGCAAGGAAGGTTGGGGTTGACAGGGCGGATCTCGGGCGGGTCTGCTCGCGGTGCCCGGTGGGGGCTCGACGGAGGCAACGTGGCGATTTTAGAGCGCGAGATCACGACGCGAGCCTATGAGCTGGACCGGCACGGGCGCATCCCGCCCGCGGTGATGCTGCGCTATCTGGAGCACACGCGCTGGGAGGCCGGGTTCGACAGCGAGGCTGGGCTGGCGGGGCTGTTCGCGGGCGGCCGGCGCATGGTCGTGCGGGCGCAGCAGGTCAGCCTGGCGCGGGCGCTTGGGCGCGCGGAGCGGCTACTGGTCTCGCTTTGGTTGGAGGGCGTAGGGCGCACCAGCCTCACCATGGGGCAGCAGGTCGTGCACGTCGCCAGCGGCGCTGTGGTCGCGAGCGCCACGGTGGTCGGGGTGAGCATCGACGGGAGCGGGCGGCCGGCGGCGCTGCCGGACAGCGTGCGCGACCTGGTGCGGGCGCGCGGGCTGGCGCACGAGCGGCTCGGCGACGACGCGGCGCCAATAGGCGCGTTTTTGGCGCGGACGACGGTGCGCTATAGCGACACCGATGTCTTGCAGCACGCCAATCACGCGCGCTACGCCGACTGGGTCGAGGACGCGCGGGCGGCGGCGGTGGCTGCCGGCGCGCTCGGGGCCGCCCGGGTCCTGGCCCCGGCGCGGCGGCTGGCGCTCGAGTACGTGCGCGAGTGCCTGGTCGGCGACGATGTGGAGATGGCGGTCTGGGCCGACGGCGAGGGCCAGGTGCGCGTGGCGGGCTTTGTCGGCGAGGAGCGCGCGCTGGCCTTTCGCGCCGAGGTGAGCGCGCCGTAGGTCGCCCGGCGCTGAGCCACCCGCGCGCGCGGCCCCTTCCACGCGCGCCGGCCCTTCCAATTGGTGCATACTCACCGGCAGGCTACCGGCCAGCGAGGAGGAAGCGCTGAACGAGGCAGACGAGCGTTGGAAGAGGTGGCTCGCGGAGGGCTCATTTCTCGACGGACCGGCGCCGGCGACCCCCATCGACGGCGCGCGGGTGGCCCTCGCGGCGTCCGTCGCGGACCTGCGCCACGTCGTGACCCGCGCGACCCTTGAGTACGATGGCTTCGACCTCAACGCCTTCGCCGACGGGAGCGAGCAGGCGTCCTACGCCACGCGCCCCGACGGCGGCGGCCTGTGGAGCCTGGGTGCGCGCTGCTGCTGGGGGCTCTCGGGCGGCCTCGTCGCGGTGGGCGCGCTGGCCGACAGCCTCACCGGCGACCTGAGCGCACCACCGACGGAGGGCCAGGCCCGCGCCTTCGCCCACTTCGACGCCGCGCGCGACGCCTTCGCGGCCGGCGCGTTCCTGGTCGCGTTCGCGGAGCTCCGGCACGGGATGGCGATCCGCGGCGAGGTCCTGGGGCAGATGGCCGAGTGGCGCTTCTGCTTCCTGTTGGGGTTGATGCGGCTCGGGTTCGCTGGCGGGCAGGCCGCCCTCATCAACCTGAGCACCGCCGACAAGGCGTTTTACAAGGCCGCCAAGTTCGCCAAGACCGCGAGGCCCGAGCTGGCGATCCAGGCCCTCGCCGCCTCGGCGTTCGCCTGCCTTCAGCGAGACCAGCCGGCCCTCGCCCTCGAGCGCCTCGCGGCGGCCCGGCCCATAGGCCCCCAGCTCCCAGAGGCCCTGTATCTGGAGGCGCTGGCCCACGCGGACCTGCGGGACGTGGAGCAGGCCTCCATCGCGCTGGGCGAGGCGGTGATGCGCGACCGAGGCTACGCCCTGCGAGCGATGGGCGACGCGGCGCGGTTCGGCGGCGTCGCGGCGGTGGCGGCCACTCTGGGCACCCTCGCCGGCGATCTCTGGCGGCGAACCCGGGCGGTGGTGGCTGCCACCTTGGAGCTCGGCCGCGGCGCCGCCGAGGTCGAACAGGGGGAGCTCGCGCTGCTCGAGGCGTACCTCGCCAAAGGCGAGAGCTGGCCGATCTACGACATCCTGTTCAGCCTCGGAGAGCGCGCCGACCTCCACGCCCGGGTGACGGCCCCACCGCCGTCGACCACGGGTCGGCGCGCGCGCTCGCAGGTCAGCGACGGCGGCGTCACCGAGGTCGAGGAGCCCTTCCGCTCCCACGAACGCTACCGCGAGAAGGTGGTGGTCCGGCCGGCGACGCTGTTCAGCAAAGCGCAGACGCGCTGGGTCGTGAAGACCCGCGAGGTCATCCACCTGCGCCGCGTAGAGCGCCGGATAACCCGCCGCGAGACCGTGGTCGGGAGCGCCGAAGAGGGTGTCGTCGCCACCATCGGCATGTTCGCCGTCGACCCGGCCAGCTTCGTGATGGGCAGCATGCCGGACGAGGAGGGGCGCGCCGACGACGAGGCGCGTCGCGAGGTCATCATCTCGCGCGGGTTTTTCCTGGGCGAGACGCCCGTCACCCAGGCCCAGTGGCAAGCGGTGCTGGGCGAGCCGGTCTCGTTCTTCGTGGGCGCGGACCGCCCCGTGGAGCAGGTCACCTGGCTGGACGCGGTGCGCTTCTGTAACGCCCTGTCCCTGCTCGAGGGGCTGCCCGAGGCGTACGCGCTGACCAGCGGCGAGGCGCGCTGGCTGGACCCCACCGGCCCGGGCTACCGGCTGCCGACGGAGGCCGAGTGGGAGCTCGCCTGCCGCGCGGGCACCACGACGGCGTTCGCCACCGGCGACGTCCTGGCGCCGACCCAGGCGAACTTCGAGCGGCGTCTCGGGCCGGCGACGACGCCCGTCCTGAGCTTCCCGCCGAACCCGTGGGGCTTTTACGACATGCACGGCAACGTCTGGGAGTGGTGCGCCGACGCCTACGACGTCGCCGGCCCGCCGAGCCAGGTCGACCCGGTGGGCGACGGCGCTGGGGCCTCGCGGGTCGCCCGCGGCGGGAGCTGGGCCAGCGGCGCCGCGGCGTGTCGCAGCTCGGCGCGCGCGCAGTTGGGGCCGTGGGACCGCAAGAGCAGCGTGGGCTTCCGGCTCGCCATGACCCGGCCGGCGAACCCCGAAAAACCCTGATCGCGCCTACGGATTTTGGCGTCCTCACAGGGTCAGCGACGCAGCAGCAGCATCTCGTCGCGCAGGGGCCCGTCGATGAGGTGCGGGAGCAAGCGCTCCACCGCCTCGTGACACTCGACCCGCTCATTGGTCGCCGCGAGCGCGCGCACCAGGACCTCGAGCAGCTCCGGGTCGTCGGGCGACGCCGCCAACCCATCGCGGGCGGCCGCCAGCGCCCCTTCGCCGTCGTCGAGCGCGCTGAGCCGCACCCGCGCCTCCTCGGTGCGCGCCCGCGCCTGGATGCGCCACATGGACTCCGGCGCCGCGGCCAGCTCCGCGGCCCCCTTCGCGGCCAGGGCCCGCGCGGCCCAGAGCCCGGCGAGCGCCTCGTGGTCGCCGCGCGCCTCGGCCAGCTTCACCAGCTCCCG
>CAZNZH010000519.1:0-4659 GCA_964577445.1 uncultured Myxococcales bacterium | reverse complement strand
CCGGTTTAGTTTGGATCGGGAACGCCTGAGACCCACGTCGGGCTGCACGATGGAGGCGCTGGCGACGGAGGAGATGGTGCAGCCGGCGTTTGAGACGCTCCAGACGCGGTACGGCGATGAGCTGATGGTCGTCTGCTACATGAACACCAGCGGGCGCCTGAAGGCGATGGCGGGGCGCACCGGCGGGGCGGTGTGCACGAGCGCGAACGCGGGCATCATCATGCGCTGGGCGCGCGAGCAGGGGCGGCGCATCCTCTTCATCCCCGATCGGCACCTGGGCGAGAACTCCGGGCGGCAGGCGGGGATCGACCCGGAGCGGATGTTTCTGTGGCCGGCGGGGTTCGCGGGCGCTCGGACGGCCATCGAGGACATGCCGGCGTCAGAGCAGGAGCGGTTGGACAAGGCCGAGCTCATCTTGTGGGGCTCGTTTTGCGGCGTGCACACGGTCTTTCAGCCCGCCCATGTCCAGTGGTGGCGCGACAAGGGCTTTCGGGTGTTGGTGCACCCGGAGTGCACGCACGAGGTGCTGAGCATCGCCGATGGGTCGGGCTCGACGAACTACCTGTGGCGCGAGGTGGCCGAGGCGCCCAAGGGGGCGCGGATCGCCATCGGGACCGAGGGGCACTTCGTCCGAAACGCCATGGAGCTGGGGGCGCGGCGCGGGGTGGAGGTCGTCAACCTGGCGGACATCGACGACCCGCGATTCCCCTCGATCGGCTGCGGCTGCGCGACCATGAGCCGCAACGATCCGCCGCACCTGGTGGGGATCTTGGACCTGCTGCGCAAGGGGAAGGCGCCGGCGCTGAACCGGGTGCTGGCCGGAGACGCGGTCGACGAGGTCACGGGCCACCGGGAGCGGCTCGACGCGGCGACGCGCAAGACGCTGGCGGAGGACGCGCGGGTGGCCCTGCGGCGGATGATCACGCTGACCGAGGCGAACCGCTAGGGCCTCCGCGCCGGGGCCGGTCCGGTGCCCTCGCCGGCCCCGGGGATCCAGGCGCGGGCTGGGGATTTGGCGGTCAGCGACCGGCGTCGGGCGCGTCGGGGCCGATCTCGGCGGCGTCGCTCGCGGTGTCGGCGATGACCTCGGGGTCGCTCGCGGCGTCCGGCGCGACGTCGGCCGCTGTGTCCTCGGCCACATCGGGCGCCGGCTCGACGGCCTCGGGCGGGGCGTCGGGCGCGACCTCGGGCCCTTCGTCGACCGGGACCACCGCGCCCCCGCAGGCCAAGGGGTTGGCGCCGCTCGGGTCGGCGCCCGTCCCGCCGCAGTCGTACCAGCCCGCGCCCTCTCGGCCGGTGGCGTCCCAGCCGCAGCCGGTTTCGCAGTCGATGCTGTCCGGCGCGCCGGCGTCGCAGAAATGGACGGTGTCGCCGTCGCAGCAGCCGGCCGGGCCCAAGCCGCCGCACGGGTCGGGCAGGTCGGGGCACGCTAGGGGGAACTCGCCGGCCGGGTCGCCCGCGGGCGCTTCGCCGCAGTTGTACAGCCCGTCCGCCGCGCTCCAGCCGCAGGTCGCGCCCTGGGCGGCGCATTCGATGGTCTCCAGCGCGCCGTCGTCGCACCAGAAGAGATCGTTGGCCGGCGTGCAGCAGCCCTCGACGCTGAGCCCGCCACAGGGGTCAGCCACGCAGAGGTTTTTCTCGCACAGCTCGGCGGCGGCGCAGGTCCCGCAGGCGTTTCCGCAGCCGTCGTCGCCGCAGGACTTGCCGTCGCAGGTGCAGTCCTCGCAGGCCCCTGCGTCCGAACAGGCCTTCCCTTCGCCGCAGGTCCCGCAGCGCTGGCCGCAGTCGAAGCCGCACTCGCGGCCCGCGCAGGCGTTGGGGCAGGTCTCACCGGCGCAGAGGTAGGGGAAGGCGCCCGCCGGGTCGGGCGAGGCGCTGGGCGCCTTGCAGTCGTAGTAGGCGTTTGGTCCATCCCACCCGCAGAGGGATCCCGTCGCCCCGCACTCCAAGGTCGCGAGGCCTCCGGCGTCGCAAAAGCGCACCGTCCCGTCCGCCGTGCAGCAGCCTTCCTCGGGCACGTCGCCGCAGGGGACGCCGCCGCACTGGCCGTCGGCGTCGCAGGTCGTGCCGGGGGCACAAGTCCCGCAGGCGTTGCCGCAGAGGTCGGTCCCGCAGACCCGGGCGCCGCAGGTGGGGGGCGCCAACGCGCCGCCACCGCACGCGCCGGCCGCGCACACCTGGCCTGACCTGCACGGGTCCGCGGCGCACGGGGACCCGTCGGGCCGATCGCTCAGCCGGCACTGGCCCTTCACCGTATCGCAGGTCGCCCGCTGGCAGGGGCCGGTGCTGACGCCCTCGCAGTCCGAGCCGGTCTTGCACTGAGGCAACACGACGTCGATGGACCCGTCCGCGTCCGCGCCCGCGTCCGCGCCCGCGCCCGAGTCCTGGCTGGTGTCGCCGCTCGCGTCGCTGGCGTTCTTCGCGCCGCCACCGCACGCGCCGAGCGCAAAGGCCGCCGTCAGAGCGCCCAAGCAAACCGAGGTCCGAACGATCACGCGCGTCGACATGGCAGAACTCCCGCAGTGACAGCTCTGAACGGTGGTGCCGAGGCCGAACCTTAGTCAGCGGCCAGTCCGCGCGCAAGCCGCCCGGTGACGGGCCTGCCTGGGTGCACTACCATCGTCGACCTCAAGCCGGGGTGCCGCCGCGCCGGCCACCCCGACCTACGCGCACCGGAGCGCCCTTGGACCCCAGCGACGTCGCCCGCTACCGCCCCATCGTCAGCTCCGCCATCAGCGCGGACGGGCGCTATGTCGCCGCGGCGGTGCCGAGCTGGGACCCGGCGGCGGACGCGCGACCTGTCAAGCTCTTCCTGGCGGATTTGGACCGCGGCGGGGCGCCCAAGGCCGTCGGCGGGCGGCAGGCGCCGAGCCATTTCGGGCCGGTCTTCTCGCCCGACAACAAGCGCCTCCTCGCGTTTCGGTCGGTCGGGGGGGCGACCGAGCTGGTCGCCATCGCCGTGGGCGCTCCCGAGGCCCCGCCGCGCGTGCTGGCGCCGCCGCCGCTGGCGCCTGCGGCGCTGGGCGTGCGAGGACCCGAGGGCGTGCCGTGCGCGCTGGGCGACGACGAGGCCGGGTGGCGGCGGCTCTTCGTGTGGGGCGCTGAGGGCGCGGCCCCGGCCCCTGTGACGCCCGCCGGCGTCCATTGCGGGGACTACACCTGGTCGCCCGACGGGCAGCGCCTGGCGTGGCTGCACATCCCGTCGCTCGACGCCCCGGAGAGTGAGCGTCTGCCTCTCCGAATCGTCGACGCCCCGGGTGCGGAGGCGCGCTCGCTGCGCGTCCCGGGGCGGCCCATCGGCTACATGGCGTGGTCGCCCGACGGGAGGTGGCTCGCCTACCTGGCGCGGCGCGCGGGGCAGCGCCTGAGCGCCGCGCAGCTCTGGGTGGTGGACCCGCGCCGCTGGCCCTCAGACAGCGACGCCGCGCGCTGCCTGACCCGCGATTTCGCAGGGCAGATCACGGGTTTTGACTGGTCGGCCAGCGGCGACTCGCTGACCTTGGCGGCGGTCGAGGGCACCTACGGGCGGCTCTACCACCAGGCTCTGGACGGGCGGCGCGCGCCCCTGGGCGACCGCCGCACCTACCTGAGCGGGCCGCACCACGACCGCACCCGCGGCCGCCTCATCCACCTCGGCCAGGACGGCGGCGCGCCGCAGCGCCTGTATCTCCGCGAACCCGGCGGCGCGGTGAGCCGGGCGGTGACGCGCTTTGAGCGCAGCATCCAGAGCCGCGTGGTCTGTGCGGCCGAGACCGTGACGTGGACGGCGCTGGACGGGCTGGCGCTGGACGGCGTGCTCTATCGGCCGCCGGGCGAGGCGCCAGCGCCGCTGCTGGTGTGGCTACACGGCGGGCCGGCGGAGGTGATGGCCCGCACGTTTTCGCCGTACTTTCAGGTGTTTGTGCGGGCCGGGTTCGCGGTGTTCGCGCCCAACTACCGTGGCTCCGCGGGGCGCGACGAGGCCTTCTTGCGCGCGACGGTCGGCGATCTCGGCGGCGCGGACGTCGACGACGTGCTCAGCGGGATCGACCGGCTGGTCCAGACCGGCGTGGCCCAACCGGACCGCACCGCGCTGGTCGGCTGGTCCTACGGCGGCACGCTGGCGCTGCACGCCGCCCGCAAGAGCGCCGTGCCCCGCGTCTTGTGCGTGGGGGCGCCGGTGGTCGACTGGGTGGCCTTCTTCGGCGCCGCGCGGATGCCGATGGTCTACGGCGAGTATTTCCGCGCCCCGCTGTGGGAGGACCGGGCACCCTTTGACGCCGCGTCGCCCATCTCATGGGTCCGGGACATCGACGTGCCCACGCTGGTCCTGCACGGGTCGGCGGACGGCGTGGTGCCGGTCAGCCAGTCGCGGCTGCTCTACCGAGCGCTCAAAGCGCGCGGGGTCGACACGGACCTCATGGTCTACCCGGGCGAATCCCACGTCCTGAGCCGGCCGAGCGCGGTCGCCGACATGCTCGAGCGCATCGTCGCGTGGTGCACCGCGCGGCTGTGAGCCGCCGCCGCCGCTAAGAAGGTGTCCCCACATGCTCCCGTCGCGTGGCTGGCTCGTGTCTTTTCAGGAACTTCCGCGCGTCGGTTTCTTGCGCTCGGCAAGCGCCCTCCGCTCGTAAGCCCCTGAAAAGACGTCGCTGGCGCCCCGCTCGGTCCGAATATGGG
>CAZNZH010000518.1:0-4669 GCA_964577445.1 uncultured Myxococcales bacterium | reverse complement strand
GTTGTCGTCGAGGCCGTTACAGACCTCGACCCGCGGGACCACGTCGCCCACGCACGCGCCCCAGCTACCCCCGCTACAGGTCTGCGTCCCGTAGCGGCAGATCCCCACGCCGACCGTGCCGGGCGGCCCGGTGTAGCATTTCTGCGTGATCGGTGGGCTCCCGGGCTTGGAGACGTCGTCGTCGGTCTTGCCATTGCAGTCGTTGTCGATGCCGTCGCACAGCTCCGGGTTGCCGGGGAAGGACGCCGGCTGGGCGTCGTCGCAGTCGCCGCCATAGAGCGTGTTCCAATCGCCCTCGGGCGCGCAGAGGCAACGCGGGATCCCGGCGCCGTACCCGTCGTGATCCGCGTCCAGGTAGTAGACCTTGCAGCCGATGGCGCCCTCCTCGTTGAAGAGCCCGTCGCAGTCCTCATCGACCGGCACCGG
Source organism: uncultured Myxococcales bacterium (assembly GCA_964577445.1). Lineage (GTDB taxonomy): Bacteria > Myxococcota_A > UBA9042 > PHBI01 > JACKFB01 > JACKFB01. The sequence goes on along the minus strand of CAZNZH010000518.1, from coordinate 4,243 downwards.
ATCGCAGATCTCCTTGAGCCCGGAAGGGAACTCGTTGACGCAACGCAGGCCGGACTGGTTCGGCTTGCAGGTCCAGGTGCCGTTTTCGCACTGGTCGCTGTCGTTGCCGTCGCACTTCGCCCCGCGCAGGGGAAAGAGCGGATCCGTGATGCCGTCGCAGTCGTTGTCGATGTTGTCGCACTGAGTGTCGGGGCGCACCGGCGGGGCGGTGCAGTCGACGTAGGCGCCGGCGATGCAGGTCTCGAAGCCCACGCCGCAGGCGGTGTCGCAACTGCGCGTCAGGCCTTCGTCGGTCGAGCCGTCGCAGTCGTTGTCGATGCCGTCGCAGATCTCTGCGCTGGGCGCGCCCGGCGCGACGTTGCAGACGGCCTCGCTGGTCTGGTCCGGCGGGCAGACGTAGACGCCTGTCCGTTTGCAGGCGCCGACTCCGACGCTGCACACCGCGCCGAGCACGGGGCCGGTCGCGTCGACCCAGGGATCATCGACGATGCCGTTACAGTTGTCGTCTTCGCCGTTGCACAGCTCGGTGTCGGGGTTCACGGTGCAGGCGCTGTAGCTGCCGCCCACGCAGAACTGCTGGCCCGGCAAGCCCACGATGCCGCAGCTAATGTTGCACGCGATGGGCTGCACGCCCTCGTCGGTGATGCCGTCGCAGTCGTCGTCGATGCCGTTGCATTTCTCGCCCGAGGCGTCGGCGAACACGGTCTCGACGGCGAGATCGAGGTCGGTCTCGTTCTGGGCCAGGTAGTACGCGGGGTCGCTGGCCGACCCGATCGGCAGCGCGTGGCCGCCGTCTTCGGCCATGGCGTTGAGCGTGGCGTGGTCCAGGCCCGTCCCCGTCGGGTCGTAGCCGATGACGTAGGTCTCGATGCCGGCGGCCGCGAGGGCTTGGACGGCCGCGAGGGGGTCGCCGCCGCAGCTCTCTTTTCCGTCCGTGATCAGCAACACGTACTGGGCGCCGGACAGGCTCGCGGATGCGTAGATGTTGCCGGCCGCGATGAGCGCCGCCGCCGTGGGGGTGGAGCCGGGCGGGGTCAGCCCGCCCAAGGCCGCGCGGATGTCGTCGCCGCTGGAGTGGAAGGGCAGGTCCAGCGCGCCGCTGACGCCGCAGGGGCCGCTGCTGGGCGTCGGGTAGAGCACCAGGCCGGTGTTCAGCGTCGCGGCGTACCCATCGAGCTGCGTAGCGACAGCCTCCGTGGCGGCCTCCCACCGACTCAAGGGGCTGGACGGGCCGGCGCGATCGTTCATGCTCGCGGAATAGTCGAGTAACACCAGCATATTCACGGGCTTGGGCGTGCACGCGCCGCAGACGTAGGTGTACTCGCACACCGAGGCCACGCAGCTATCGATGGTGCACAGGTTGTCGCCGTCGTCGCAGTCGGCCGCCGTCACGCAGCACGACGTCGAGAGCTGGACCGCGTCCAGGTAGGCGCCCTCGAACTCGTTGAACTCCGCGTCGACCGTGTCGAAGCGGAAGCGGAGGCGGACGTCTTTGCCGGCGAAGGCCGCGAGGCTGAGGGTGATGTGCTGAAAGGCGCCGTGGGTGGTGCCGCCGATGGTGGTCACCGAGTCCCAGACGACGGTGGTCGTCGACGTCGCCGGCTCCTCGACCTCGACCCAGAGCACGTCGTAGGCGACGGCCTGATTGAACGCCTCGGTCTGAAGCCAGAGGCGGAAGCTCAAGGTGGTGACGACCGCCGCGGGCAAGGCCACCGTCGGGGTCTCGGCAAGAGCGTGGACCGTCGAGCCGTTGGCGTAGGTGTGGGTGGCCGGGTCGCCGAGGTAGAGCGAGGCCGGGAGCGTGTGGGCGCGGGCGGTGTCCACCTGCCAGCCGATGCCTGAGCCGCTGAGGTCTTGGAAGCTCCAGTCATTGGACGGGCTGTCGAAGTGCTCGCGCATGAGCAGCTTGGACCAGTCGCTGTTGCTCTCTTCCGGGAAGCACACGCCGCACGAGTCGGCCGGGTCCGCGTCACCCGAGGTGTAGCAGTCGCCGTCGATGAGGCAGCTACCCGGCAAGAGATCGTGCTGTTCGGCGCCGGCCACGCAGGAGTCTTCGGTGCAAAAGAGGCCGTCGTCGGGCTGGGCCGCGTCGTCGTTGATGTTCACGCTGGTCCCGCCGCGGCACACCAGGCGCGTGCACGGGTCGCCGTCCTCTGCGGCCGGGTCGGGCGTGTTGCGGTTGTTGGGGATGTGCACGCACCCGAACTCGGGGTGGCACAGGTCCAGCGTGCAGGGCTCGGTGTCATCGCAGGCCGCGGAGTTCGGGATGTCGAACGCGGTCCCGTTGACGCACACCGAGATCGTGCAGGCCACGCCGTCGTCGTAGAGCTCGTCGGTCTGCCCGTCGCAGTCGTTGTCGAGGCCGTCGCAGTTGCCCTCCTCGGGGCTCATGGTGGGCGCGAGCGGCACGCAGGGGCCGACCACACCGCCGACGCTGGTCGCGTGGCTTTGGCAGTCGCCGACGCCACAGGTGGCGCCGGGGAAGTCCTCGTCGGTCTGCCCGTCGCAGTCGTTGTCGATCCCGTCGCACTGATCGTCCGGGCTCGGGGCCACGGGGACGCACGCGGTGAAGACGCCCGCGTTGCAGCTCGAGTGGGCCACGCAGAGGCCGGAGCCGCAGCTCGTCGGCGTGAAATCCTCGTCGGTCAGCCCGTCGCAGTCGTTGTCGAGGCCGTCACAGCTCGCGTCGTTGACCGCGGGCACCACTTGGCCGTCGCAGCTCGCGAAGACCCCGCTGGTGCAGGTCTCGATGCCCGCCTTGCACTCGCCCACGCCGAGCGTCGCGGGCGGGCCGGTGTAGCAGGTCCGGGTCAGCGGGATGCCGGGGCTCTGCTCGTCGGTCTGCTGGTCGCAGTCGTTGTCGAGGCCGTCGCAGGTCTCCGCTGTGGCTTGGCTGCCGGGCTGTCCCGGGTTCGTCGAGCAGGTCGCGCTGAAGAGCGACGAGCACTCGACGATGCCCGGCCCGCACACCCCGTAGCCGGCGCAGGAGAGGCCGACCCGTCGCGGCGCGCCGATGATCGGGTCGAGGTAGGTGAACGCCTCGTCGGTCAGGCCGTCGCAGTCGTCGTCCGCGCCGTTGCACGCCTCGGGCTGCGACTCATCGGCGCTGCCGTTGGGGTCGGTCGAGCACACGGCGGTCACGGTCGGCAAGAAGCACTCGACGAAGCCGGCGCCGCAGCTCCCCACGCCGTCGCAGGGTTCGCCGATGGCCGCGCCGCCGTAGGTGACGCCATTGTCGACCACGCCGTCGCAGTCGTTGTCCTGGTAGTCGCAGACCTCAGGCTGGGCTTGGGACGCCGAGCCGTTCGGGTTCGTCGAGCAGGTCGCGCTGTTCGGCGTCGCGCACTCGACCACGCCGACCGCGCACTGCCCGATGCCGTCGCAGGTCTGGCCGACCGGCCGCCCCATGTAGAGGAAGTCCTCGTCGGTGCGGCCGTCGCAGTCATCGTCGATGCCATTGCACGTCTCAGGCACGGGCACGCACGTCGCCCCCGGCGCGCCCCGGCCCGCCGCGCTCGCCGGGGGGCCGGCCAGGACCAGCACGCCGGCGCAGGCCGCCGCGACCAGCCACGCGGTCGTCTTCACGACGCGGCGCGCGGACAGGAGGGCCTGGGTGGCCACGACCACGCCTGCGGCCGCACAGGGATGTTCGCCCCGCTCGTCGGTTCGCGTTTTCCCCGGCATCACCCATCCCCCCGTCGGCCGCACAAGAAGTTCCTGCGAACCTGAGCAGCAACCACTATGCCACGAGGTAACAACCGACTCCACGATTCGACTTGCCCGCGGCGGCGCGGTGGGCTAGCCGGCGCGTCCCCCACGGCCGACGCCGCAAAGTTTGCGCGGGACACGCATCGGATGCGTCTCGGCGCCCGCGCGCAGTCAGTCGACCGTGATCACGCGGCTGTCGATGAGGCGGACGTCGCCGAACCACGCGGCGACGGCCGCCAAGATCAGCCCCTCGACGTGGTGGATCGGCGTCAGGGTCTCGGTGTCCACGATGTCCACGTAGTCGACCCGCGCCCCCGCGCTCTCCAACAGCGCGGCGGCGCGGGCGCGCAGGGCGTCGGCGACGCGCTCGCCGCTGCTGACCAGGACGGCGAGCAGGTCCAGGCACGCCGGGACCGCGCGGGCGTGCACGCGGTCTTCGGGCGTCAGGCGCAGGTTCCGCGAGCTGGCCGCCAGCCCGTCCGCCTCGCGGACCGTCGGCACACCGACGATCTCCACGCCAAAATCCAGGTCGGCC
>CAZNZH010000517.1:0-4669 GCA_964577445.1 uncultured Myxococcales bacterium | reverse complement strand
CCGCCCGCCGCGAGATGCACACGACCTTCGGCGCCTTCCTCGACGCCGCGGGCAAGAAAGACATGAACATCATGCGCTCGGCGTCGACCAAGCGCTTGGGCGACACGCTGCTGACCAGCACCGAGCGCTACGGTGACCGCCTCTACCGTGGGCTGGACCCGGCCATCGAGGCCGGCACCAAGGGGATGAAGCTGGTCGAGACCCGCGAGATGGGAGGCGGCAACGTCGAGGCGCTGTTCAAGTTCGTGGGCGACTATCAGCGCCGCGTGGTCTTCTTCAAGGAGGATGGCAAGTGGCTTCTCAACCGGTTGTGAACCCATGAAGCAGCTCCACCGCGACGACCTCTTCGGCTGGTCGGTCTTCGATCAGGCACGCAACATGGACTTTCACGGCACCTGTTGGGTGCGCGAGGGCGGCTCTGTGCTCATCGACCCACTGCCCCTGTCCGAGCACGACCTGGCGCACGTCAAATCCCTAGGCGGCGTCTCGCACATCGCGGTCACGAACTCCGACCACACCCGCGCGGCCGCCGAGCTCGCCGAGCTCTTCGGTGCGCCCATCGCCGGGCCGAGCGCTGAGCGCGAGCAGTTCCCCATCGAGGTGGCGCGCTGGCTCAGCGAAGGCGACGAGTTGGTCAGCGGCCTCGTCACCCTGGAGATGCACGGCTCGAAGACCCCCGGCGAGCTGGCCTTTTTGCTCGAGGGCACCACGCTTATCACCGGCGACCTCATCCGCGGCCAGCGCGGCGGGCGCCTGAACCTGCTGCCCGACGCCAAGCTCACCGATCGCCCCGCGGTCTACGGCTCGGTCCGGCGACTGCTCGGCTTTGACGATCTCGAGGCGGTCATCGTCGGCGACGGCTGGCCCGTCTTCCGCGGCGGCCGCGCGGCCATCGCCGAGCTCATCGTCTCCCTCACCCAAACCACCGGTACACGAGGCTCATGACCATGGCCATCCCCGTTCTGGAAGCCGTCCGCTCCGCCCGCGACCATGTGCTGAGCCACCCCGACTCCCTCGTCAAGCTCGCGATGTACGGCCTGCGCCGCCAGGTCGCCATCCCGCTGGACGCCGTCCGCTGGGCGCTCGCGCAGATCCCCCAAGGCGGTAACGCCCCGGAGTCGGTGACGCTCCGCGCCGTCCCGCCCGGCCTGCGCTTCGACGCCACGGTGTCCTTCATGGGCAACCGCCTACAGACCTCGGCCATCCTTGAGGTCGAGGGCGTCCGGCTCGGCGGCGACAGCCTCGGCCTGGTGCTGCGCGTGCGGAACCTGTCGGCCAAGGCGCTCACACCCAACACGCCCATCGCCCAGGTGCTGGCGTCGGGCGCGCTGGACCTGACCCAGCCCGCCAACATGCTCAACTTCATCGGCAAGCGCCCGCCGATCATCGTCGAGGCCAAGGGCGACCGCTTCGAGCTGGACCTGCTCCAGGTGCCGAAGCTCCGCGACAACCGCGCGCTGCGCAAACTGCTCGCGACCGCCGCGCACGTGCTGGGCGAGACCGCCGTTCGCACCGAGGGTGACTGGCTGCTCTTGGGCTGGAAGCCGATCTTCAGCGGCATCGGCGAGGCCCTGGCCGCCATCCGCGGGTGACGACGTGGGCGCCGGCCCTCCGGCGCCCGTCAGAAGGTGTTGCCATATTCTCCCGTCGCATGGCTGGCTCGTGTCTTTTCAGGGACTTCCGCGCGTCGGTTTCTTGCGCTCGGCAAGCGCCCTCCGCGCGTAAGCCCCTGAAAAGACGTCGCTGGCGCCCCGCTCGGTCCGAATATGGGAACACCTTCTCAGCGGGTGTTCCGAAGGGTCTGAATCAGCCCTGACGCGCGGGCCAACCAGCCGCCCAGCGCATCGATCGTCCTGGGCACCCGCAACTTCACGAGGATGCGAAGAAACGCCTGCGCGGTGTCGGTCAGGCCCAGCACCAGCCGGAGCCGGTCGATCTTCCACGGCACCGCGACGCCCTGGGCCGCCGTGACCTCGGCCTCCTCGATGGCCGACTCCAGCGCCACGCGCGCCTGCTCGATCATCATCCACTCGCGCGTCCGCAGCACGTCGGCGATGACCGGCCACACGTCCAGCACCGCCTCGTAGGGCGCGTGGTGGTGCGGCCCGACCCGGCGGACCAGCCCGAAGTCCAACAGCTCCGCGACCGACGCGCTCACCAGCGCCCGCGAGACGCCGAGCAGCCTGGCGATGTCGGCCTGCGACAGCGGCTCGCCGCGCAGCGCCAGCACCGTCCAGACCCGGCCCAAGATGCCCTTGAAGCCCCACCACGCGATGAACTCGCCCACGGTGTCGGCCACATGAATGACCCGCTGGGTCAGGCGATCGTCAGGCGGCGGTGACCCTTCGTGCATGGCGGCAGTCTGTACCGGAACCCGCGGTCATTCCAAGCCCGCGTCCTCTCGACGGCGAAATCGGAGCAGTTATGTTCACACTAGCTTGAACAGTGCGTCCCCGTGATGCTACCAGAGTCCCAAGCGGAGCATCCCGATGACCGTCGCGCCCACGCCAGCCTTGGCTGAACTCAGCGACGAGACCTCCCTGGTCTCGTTGCTCTCGCAGATCGAGCGCGCGCGGCGCGACGACGTCGCGGTGATCCTGAGCCAGCGTCAGCGTTTCGACGGCCCGGAGCCCTGGGCCCTCCTCGACGCCGACCGCGCGGCCGACGACACCTTCGTCGCCTGGCACGAACCCTCGGCCGGCCTGACCTTCGCCGCGCTCGGCACCACCGCCGCCCACGTCCTGAGCGGGCCGGACCGGATGCGCGACGCGACCGCGTGGTGTTCACACATCCGCGAACATCACCGCGCGCTGGAGTCCGAAGCCCAGCCGGGGCCACCGGCGCCGTTCATCCTCTCAAGCCTCGCCTTTCGCCACCGCGAGCCCGGAGCGGACCCGGGGCCGTGGGAGGCCTTCGGCGACGGCCTGCTCTGGGTGCCCCGCGTCCTCGTCGCCTCTTGCGGCGGCCAGTCCTGGGCGACGCTCTTCGACACCCTGCGCCCTGACGAACCCGCTCACGATGTGGCCGAGCGCCTCCTCAGCCGAAGCAGAGCCCTCATCCGCCGCGCCCAGCCGGCCGCCGCCACGGCCGCGCTCGCCACCGTCGACGCCACCGCCGCTGAGCGCGCCGCCTGGGAGGCCCGCGCCGGGCGTGCCATCGCGGTGGTGGCGCGAGACGGGGCGCTGTCGAAGGTCGTGCTAGCCCGCGCCGCCGAGCACCGCACGCCTGCCGGCCACGTCTTCGACCCCATGGCCACCGCCCACGCGCTGCGGGCACGCCACGGCGGGTGCACTGTCTTCGCCATCGGCCGACCGGGCGGCGCGAGCTTCGTCGGCGCCACGCCCGAGCTGCTGGTGCGCGTCGTCGGGCAGCACGTCGAGACCACGGCCCTCGCCGGGACCGCGCCGCGGGGCGCCTCTTCAGACGCCGACGCCGAGCTCGCCCAGGCGCTGAGCGCGGGCGCCAAAGACCGCCGCGAGCACGCGCTGGTCGTCTCGGACATCGTCGACGCCCTCGCCGGCCACGCGGTGGGCGGCCGAGCGGGCGTCTCGGCCGCCGGGCCCCATCTGCGCTCATTGGCCGACGTCCACCACCTCGAGACCTCCGTCGCAGCCACGCTGAAGACCCCCGGCCGCCTCTGGGACCTGGTGACCGCGCTGCACCCGACCCCGGCCGTGGGCGGCGTCCCGCGAGACGAGGCCCTGGCGTGGCTGGCAGCCCACGAAGACCTCGACCGCGGCGCCTACGCCGGACCGGTGGGCTGGGTCGACGCCGCCGGTGACGGCGTCTTTCACGTCGCCCTGCGCTCGGCCCTGCTGGTCGGCGACCGCGCCCTCGCCTACGCCGGCGCCGGCCTCGTCTGCGGCTCGTCGCCGGCCGACGAGTGGGCCGAGACCGAGCACAAGCTGCGCGCCATCCGCTCGGCACTCTGCGTGCGCCGCGCCACCTCAGGTGATCTGTGAGCGCCGGGACCGCCGCCCGCCTCGCCGCCGAGGCCCTGCTGCGCGCGCTGGTCGGCGCGGGCGTCCGCGACGCCGTCATCTCGCCGGGCTCGCGCAACGCCCCCCTCGTTCTGGCCCTGGACCGCCTCCAACGCGAGGGCGAGCCGGTTCGCCTGCACACCATCCTCGACGAGCGCGCCGCCGCCTTCTTCGCCCTGGGCCTCGCCCGGGTGACCGGCCAGCCGACGCTCTTCTGCTGCACCTCCGGCAGCGCGGGCGCCCACGCCCTGCCCGCCATCATCGAGGCCGACCGCGCCGGCCTCCCGCTCATCGCGCTCACCGCCGACCGCCCGCCCGAGCTCCACGGCGTCGGCGCGCCGCAGACCATCGTCCAGGCCGGGATGCTGGCCCCCTACGTCCGCCTGACCCTGGACCCCGGCGCCGCCGTCCCCACCGTCTCCCTCGACTACCTCTCGACGATCGCCGCCCGCGCCGTCTTCGCCGCCCTCGGCCCGAACCCCGGCCCCGTGCACCTGAACCTCCCCTACCGCGAGCCCCTCGAGCTCGCCGATCCGCCAGCCCCCACCGGCGGTTTTCGCCCCGCGCCTCGCGTGGTGCGCGGCCCGGTGCGCCTCCCCCAGCCCCCGCTCCGCGCCCTCGCCGAGCGCCTCATCGCCCGCCCTCGAGGCGTGCTGGTCAGCGGCCCAGGCGACGCTGGCGTGGCCCGC
>CAZNZH010000516.1:0-4672 GCA_964577445.1 uncultured Myxococcales bacterium | reverse complement strand
GGCGCCACCTGCCGCCGCCCCGGTCCAGCCGTGGCATACATGGGCCGCCGACGACGCCGTGCGGCGCCTGCAAACCGACGGGACGCGCGGTCTGACCGACCACGAGGCGGCGCGGCGCCTCAAGCGCTTCGGCGCCAATCGGCTTAAGCCGGCGACAGGACGGACGCCCCTCAGCATCTTCGTGCACCAGTTCAAGAGCCTGCTGGTGTTGTTGCTCCTCGCGGCCGCCGGGATCGCCCTGGCCACCGGCGAGCAGATCGAGGCGGCCGCGATCCTGGTGGTCGTGTTCATAAACGCGACGATCGGCTTCTTGACCGAGTGGAAGGCGGAGCAGACGCTGACGGCGCTGCAGAGGCAGGCGGTGCGGACCGCGCGCGTGGTCCGCGACGGCGTCGAGCGCCAGATACCCGCCGCCAAGCTGGTTCCGGGGGATCTGGTCGTCCTCGAGGAGGGCGCGCGTGTGCCCGCGGACGGGCGGATCCTCGAGAGCGTGCGCCTGCAGATCGCGGAGGCGGCGCTGACCGGGGAGTCGAAGGCGGTCACGAAGTCGACCGAGCCTATCGCGGACGCCGAGGCGCCCCTCGCCGACCGGATCAACTCAGCGTTCATGGGCACCACGATCATGACGGGCCGCGGTCACCTGCTGGTGACGAGTACCGGCGCCGCGACCGAGATGGGGAAGATCGGGGTCCTCATCGACGAAGCCAGAAGCAACGACACCCCCCTCGAGAAGAAGCTGGACAGCCTCGGTCGCCTGTTGCTGGTGATCGTGCTGGCGCTCTGCGCGATCATCGTCTTCGCGGGTTGGCTTCGCGGTCACGGCATCTTCTACATGCTCGAGGTGGGCATCTCGCTCGCCATCGCCGCCGTGCCCGAGGGGCTCCCCGCGGTGTCGACGATGACGCTGGCGCTCGGGATGCAGCGCATGTCCCGCATGGGCGCCTTGGTCCGGCGGCTGCCCGCGGTCGAGACCCTCGGCTCCACGACGGTCATCTGCACCGACAAGACGGGGACGCTGACGAAAAACGAGATGACGGTGGCGGTGTTCGTCCTGGGCACGCGCCGCATCGACGTCACCGGCGCCGGCTACGCGCCGGCCGGCGGGTTTCAGTCGGGCGGTCAGCCGATCGATCCCGGCGCTGATGCGCACCTGACGCTGGCGCTGCGCGTCGGCGCCTTGTGCAACGACGCGACGGTCACCCACACGGGCGGCGAGGACTCCGTGCTCGGGGACCCGACCGAGGCGGCGTTGCTCGTGGCGGCGCAGAAGGCGGGCTTGAACGGGGACGCGCTCGAAGCCGAGTTCCCGCGCGTCAGCGAGCAGCCCTTCGACAGCGCGACCAAGCGCATGGCCACGGTCCACCGCACGCCTGAGGGCGGGCGCGTCCTGTTCGTGAAGGGGTCGCCAGCCACGGTGCTCGCGGCGAGCGCGTCTCAGGTCAGCGCCGGCGCGGTGGTGCCCCTGACCCCGGACGAACGCGCGCGGTGGGAGGCGCAGAACCGCGACCTCGCCGGGGCCGCGCTGCGCGTGCTGGCGTTGGCCTATGGAGACATGCCCGAGGGCCAGCGCGATGATGACATCGACGCCACCCGCGATCTGGTCTTCGTCGGCCTCGTCGGTATGACCGACCCGCTCCGCGAGGAGGCGAAGGCCGCGGTCGCGTCGTGTCGCGAAGCTGGGATTCGGTTGGTGATGATCACCGGCGACCAGCAGGTCACCGCGGCTGAGATCGCGCGCCAGCTCGGCATCGACCGCGGCCTGGTCGGCGAAGCGCTCCGTAGCGTGCACGCGCGGGAGCTGTCTCAGCTCGACGCCGCGGGATGGCAGCAGGCCGTGACGGGGGCGGCGGTCTTTGCCCGCGTATCGCCCACACACAAGCTCCAGATCGTCGAGGCGCTACAGGCGCAGGGGCATGTGGTGGCCATGACCGGCGACGGCGTGAACGACGCGCCGGCCTTGAAGAAGGCCGACATCGGCGTCGCCATGGGCATCAAGGGGACCGAGGTCGCCAAGGAGACGGCGGACATGGTCATCGTCGACGACAACTTCGCGACGATCGTCCGGTCCATCGAGCAGGGCCGGATCATCTACGCGAACATCCTGCGCTTCATCCGCTATCTTTTTTCCTGTAATTTCGCCGAGTTACTGACCGTCTTCGCCGCGCTGATGCTGGGCTGGCCGCTGCCCCTCGCGGCGCTTCAGATCCTGTGGCTGAACATGATCACCGACATCTTTCCCGCGCTCGCGCTGGCTCTGGAGCCTTCTGCGGTGGGGATGATGCACCGGCCGCCGCACGATCCGCAGGCGCCGCTGCTGCCGCGGCGCCTGCTGCTCATGATCGGCTGGCAGGGCACCCTGCTGGCCGCCGTGACGTTGCTGGCGTTTCTTGCCGGTATGCGGATGTACGGCGTGGAGGCGCAGGGGCTACAGCGCGCGCGCACGCTGGCGTTCATGACCCTCGCGTTCGTCCAGGTGGTCCACGTCTTCAGCTCGCGCTCGGAGACGCGCTCGGCCTTCGACGCGGGGCTGCTCAAAAACGGCTGGCTGTGGGGCGCTGTCGCGCTCTGCGCGCTCTTGCAGGTGGCGGCGGTCTACGTGCCGCTGCTGCGCACCGTCTTGGGCACGACCCCGCTCAGCGCCACGGATTGGGGTCTGGTCGCCGGCTGCTCGCTGGCGCCCCTGGCCGTCGTGGAGGTCGTGAAGCTGACCCAGCGCCGCCTCAGCCGGGACCTGAGCGCGCCCGACGCTCGCCCGCTCGGGACGCGCTGACGACGCGGGGGCGGCGCGGGGGCGGCGCGCTCGATCGCGGTGAACACGTCACATGAGTACCGCGTTCAGCGCGATCGACAGCGTCGCGTCCCCCACGATACGAAGCTTCCCGCTCATGGCGAGTTGCATCGGCAGAGCCTTTCCGGCCTGAAGCTGCAGGTAGTCGCTCATCTGACATTCAAGCCTGCACTCGGGGTTGTCGAGGTTCGGCTGTCGATCGCCAGGGGTGATGATCAAGCGCCGGGTTACGCCCCCGTCGGTGATTGAGAACGCGATGCTACCCTTGATGTTGCGCACCGCGCCGGCCTGGGTCTCGTCCAGAAAGAGCGCCTTGAACGCCATGAGCCGGGTCTCCGGCGACAACCCGGCTTCGCCCTGCTCCTCGAGACCCGCGATCATGACTTCATAGAAATCATCAACGGGAATCGATATCTGAATGATGACATCGTCAGCCACGCCTTCGCTGACGCTGATCGCTCCGTCAGAGAGCCGCATGCTCCAGTCACCGCCGTCCACGACGCGGAACGCCATGCTGCCCACAGAGGACTTGCCGACGAACGTGTCCTTCATCGCCTCAAACTGGCCAGGTAGAAACTCCGTCAGAAATCTCACTGGATCGCTCGGTACGTCGTTCACTGACGCCTCTCCTTCTGTTAGTGATAGCCGTTCGCGAAACCCGAAGGTGTATCTGGATACTCCGAGGTTTCGAGGACGCGTTGATGGGGATGGCTCCTTGCGCCGATGCCGCATTTATTTTGGGCCAACCCCTTATCCTGATCCACGGCTCAGCTCGTAGCCGTGTCGTACGGTGGCGCGCCGTGGGGCCACTCCGTCGTCCCCTGGCTGCCATACAGATCGACCAGGATCTTAACGGCGTCTGCATTTTTCATAAGGAAACGCATGTCGCCGCGGATCTTGATGCCACCCCGCAACCCCGCGGCGATGGGATCGGCCAGGTCAGCCGCGATGTTCTCCCACAGGGCCGCTGGTGCCGTGAAGCGAAAGTCGAGGCCGGTGCCAGCGTGCCGCTCCGGCAGCGAGGTAAATCCTGCTACCCGGCCCTCTTCCAGCACGATCAGGAAATAAAGCGCCGATCCTTCCGGAACGTAAGGAGAGACCCCGTCACCGATGACCTCCAGGGTCATCGCGACCCGCGTGCGAGGTGCTTGCGCAACGAACTCGTCAGAGCCATTGATCAAGTCCTTCATGTCTTCGTACCAGGCTTCAGAATAGATGATAGACATTCAACGCATATCCTTAGGAATACGTCAGCCAGAGCCCCACGGAGGCCGCGACCAACAGCATGAACAAGACCAAGAACCGGACAGCCCGACGACGACGCCCACCCACGCTGGGCCCGCCGTCCTCTATCTTCATGAAACTCAGCACACGCAACAGGAACAACGCCTGTGAGAGACGGACATTGGCGTTGATTTTCTTCTGAATCAACAGCGTGAAGGGGCTCACCTGGCCCGTCGTCAGGTGAGCGGTCGACAGGATGTCAGCGGTCAGAGACGGTCGTTGGATCGCCCCAGCCGCCACGTCAGCCACCCTGATACCGCCACTCGAGAAGCTGAGGGCGACCACGAGGGTTGGGTCTTCGGCGGACTGAAACCACAGGGTGCCGACGAGCTTTCGAGCGACGGCCCTCTTTTCGGGGAAGTCCTCTAGCGTCTGTTGCAGGAACTGGTGCAGCATGTCCGCCAGCCCCGACGCCTGATCCGGGTTGTCCAGCACGACAGGCAGGCTGCTGGTCGCCGGAGCCAAAGCAGCGGCAGCCAAGGCCGGCGGCCCGCTCACACCGTGGCCCACCACTTCTCCATGTGGTGGTCGTCAGCGATCACGCTGAGGAGGGGCGGGCGATCGGGGTCGAAACCCCTGACGGGTTTTTACGAGCGCGCA